>CAZQDI010000110.1:0-13715 GCA_964591785.1 uncultured Roseivirgaceae bacterium | reverse complement strand
CTGGCCGCCAGCCGGTTTGCCAAGTACCAGGTCAGCATTGCAGACATCGAGCATCTGACCGGGCTGGAATTCGACGATGCGCTACCTACCTCCAATCCGATTTACTTCAACTCACCCAGCGACCCGGAGGCCGTCCAACGTGTTTACCGTTACCCGGAGCGGGTACCGATTTTGATCAAGCAGGACCTGGTCCATCAACTCATGGACGAACGAGCCACTCAAGAGGCCAGGGAAGAAGACAAAGTACTTAAGATGGTCGCCGCATTGGTGAACCCTCCGGGAAGAGATAGCAAGAAGAATGAGTGGATTACTATCCTCAACAAATCAGGAAAACAGGTCAAACTTGAAGGCTGGGAGCTTTGGAATTCCGAAGGTAAGGCCATTCCGCTCTACGGCGTGATCAACTCCGGGCAAACCAAACGTCTTTCCTTCAACAAGCAAGACTTCAGCCTGGTGAACCGTGACATTCATTTGGTACTTAGGAACCCCAACAAGGACACAGTGGACATTGCTTCCTATACCAAGAAGCAGGCCAGTGCCGAAGGTGAGATTATCGTGTTTTAGTCCGCTTCGTTCCATGGATGGTGCATGAGTAATGCTTCTCTAGCGAATCACTAGAGGCTAATGAGCGGCAATTACCCAAAAGTCGGTATTGATCAAGCGCGATTAATTGGCGAACTTCAGCATTCATTTACTAACTCTTTAAAACCAGTACCTCGGAAGGGAGGTGCGCTAGACTTTACTGCATGACTTACCGACAACACCTACTCTCTTTCCTGCTACTTTTTGGCAGCTTGACCATTATTGCGCAGGAAGAAACCTCGCACGAAGCACCCACGCTCCAGGTGGGGCTTGGGGGACTTAACTTTCAAAAAGGAATATTGGATTCCGAGCTCATCCTCACCATAATTGCTGAAAAGCAGCAAGAAGTAAAAGCGGAGCTCATCAAGAACATGCTGCTTGGCAAGTTGGACCTCGGAGGTGGTGCTTTTTACATGTATGTCGATAATGTGATCAGTACGCTTTTATCCAAGAAAGATGTGGAGATCACAAACCGGGCTTTGCTAGAATCAACTATCAACATTGTCTTTACCTATGCCTTTGTCGATTATTTCGTTCGCACTGCATCTTCGGAGGATCATGTAAAAATCAATAAGCTCGCCATGGGGTTGGGGTATGTTTTGCCCGGCAACCGAAAGGAAATTGACGCAGTCAGGTATCTGGCAGATTTTACACACCCTCGTTTTACTAACTATAATTTTAAAAATGCAGAAAAGAACAACAACCTGGATTATGCCAATCAGAACGAAGCATTAACCCAGTTGGTCGGAGTGCTGATCGATATTGGAGCAGAAGTCATTCGAAACAGCGATTTCTTGCGTCAAAGAGGACTGCTTCAGGCACCCTATCATTCCGGCTATCAGAGTCAAAATACCTATTTATCAATGCCTTATTGTGCGGACGTAAAAGAATTTACCAACCTACGACAATATGTAAACTATGCAGAAGCGGTTGAAAAACTGAGCAATCAAGACATTACATATGAGCAGTATAACACGAAGCTAACGGAGTTGAGGGATAACCATGAACTTACTTCCTATGCGACAGGAACTAAATGTTTTGCAGATGATATCTATGAATCAATGGAATCCCGAATGAATGAGATTCTTCGGTACGTGGGGCTTGTCTACTACCTGCGTGACTTAAGTGAAATGAGCACCGAGCGCCTTGGTTCATTGCAACCCGAAGACATTAAAAAGGTGCTTTTCAAGACCTTGAAAAATAAATCAAAGGATGAGCTCATCGATGAAGCAACCAAGACGATCAAAAAGATCATCGCTGAAGATCCTGGTGAAGAGGCTCAGAAAGTGCTTTCGGATGCCCTACAAATGTTGAGCCGTCTGCGACGATCAGATTTGAAGCAGCCTGCGCTTAACAACAACTCCCAGATGCTCTTTTTCTTGAAGAGCTATGTGCTTCCGGTCCTCAGTGACCTTATTTACAAGTCTCCTGCAAGTGTGGATTTGTCCGAACTGCTTGAAGATCTGGGGGCGCTGGTCGCTCGTGAGCTTTTTGACGAACTTGGAGACAAGCACACTATGATCACTTCCCGACAAAAGACGGCTTTCCTGAACTTATTGAGCCGTTTGTATGAGTTCGACAAGCCAGAGACTATTTCTGCCTACCTCAACATCCTTCCGGAAATTGGGGAAATCTTTCCTAACAGTAGCGTGCAACAGTCGATCAGCATCGTCAGCTCATTCCTGAAGCAATACAGTACGTTTGGCACAGGCTCTGATGGTGAAGAGTATATGAATATCGATGTCGAGGGCATGCTTTTGCGCTTGAAAGAAATCAAACTCAACCGGTATCGACCGCTAGAGTTTCACTTTACAGTGGGGAGCAATACCCTCTTCTTTGATGACAAACTCACCAAACTTGACGATGGAGGCACACTCAAGTCTGTCAGCGTGGTCGGTGAAAAAATTGGCCTGAAATTCAAGTTTGCTGACTGGGAGTATCTGAGTACGTTCAACAAAGGTGAGACCTTCAAATATTACGGCAAGTACTACACCCGAACTACACCTCCAAAGCGTCCTGTAGTGAGTAATTTTCATTTATTGGCGTACGGCTCAGGGCTGCTTTACAATCTGGCCAATTCGACTACTGAAGACTCCTTCAATGCCCCGGTATTCGGACTTAACCTTGGATTGACGTTCTTCAACAACCTGGATTTCAGCGCAGGTCGAGGCGTAGCAATCCTGGATAGTAATGTGTTTAGTGAGTCTTCTGCGGGATTCTGGAGCTTCGGCTTTGATATTCAGTTTGGTGAATATCTGAATCGACTTAATCAGAAGCGTCGAGATAAGAAACAATCCAAGACCATCGAAAAGCACTTGCTGGCAGGAAATTCGAATTGAATATCCGGACATTGACGGAACTAGAAGTTAGGTTCGTTTCGAACTACTCCTCCTTCATCAGACCCAGCTCTACTTCGGCTTGTTCATAGAAGTCGCGGTATCGCTTGAGTTCGTACAGTTTGTTGGCTGAAAGCAGGTCGCGGAAGGTTGTCAGGTTTTCTCGTGCAGCCTGAACCTCATTTTGTTCCAGCTGCAGCATGGCCAGGTGAAAACGGGACATGGGGTATCGGGCGTCCTGGGCATTGCTGATGATGGCCTGGTAGTGGAAGTAGGCACTGTCCACGTGGTTGGCGAGGCGGAAGCTTTGTGCCAGTTGAAACTGGGCCTTGACATATCCGGGATACACTGCAAAGGCTTTTTGATAATGATAAATGGCCTCCTCAAAGATCCCATCCTTCAGATAGGCATCCCCCATTTTGGTAATACGCACCGCTTCCGTTTCACGCTTGGTGATTTGGGCCGTACCACCGATGGTCAGCAGTAGCAGAACCAGAAGAAAGGCGGTCTTTTTCACGTGTGTTTGCCTCAAAGTGATGAGATTAAAGATAGTGACGAATTTGTATAGGGTCGGTGTCGGCTTACTCGCCTTAGGCCAGGATTTCTACCTATCGTAACATTTATTCTTTTAATCGTCCTTCCGTCATGTAAAAAACAGCCAAAAATGGCTATGGATTTCGGCTAACGAAAAGAGTACTATTGTCCACTGCCTATTGGCTCTCCTTTCATGTGAGCGAACAGCAGGTTCATCAACGATCACCAACATGACACCACCAAAATCCAAGACCAAGAAAAATACTGCCGAGGATGTAGCCCTAAAGATGCTTCAAAAGCTGGCCAAAACGCTAAAGGCGGAGCTGAAACAAGAGTACCTTGAGGGTACGCAGGCGGAGGCGAAAATACGTCAGGAAGTAGCGGCAGTGTCCGCCAAAATTGAAGCCATCACCAACCAGGTGAAGAAACAGAAGGCCCTTTCCAAGAAACGTAAAAAAGAGATCAGCCAGTGGAAAAACTGGTTTGAGACTCTTACAGATCTGGACACCTCCGAGGAGCAACGACAGCTGCAAAATGAAATCAGCTGGCGAGCACGGGACATTGGGAATGCAGAGGCGACCATTGCTGCACTATATGGACAGCGAATGCCGCTTGAGACCGAATTGGAGATGAAAAAAGCGCGACTTTCCGCCATTGAAAATGGCGTCTACGATCGGCCACCGGAACAGGACCCGCGCTACCTGGCGCTATTGAAGCAGATCGAAGGTAAGAAGCAGAAGCCATCTGCCTGATCTGATCATAAAACAACCCCTACATCCATCTTTTAGCATCAAACCTACCCCCTATGAAAAGAAGACAAATGAGCTCCAGCACGTCCGAAGATGTGGACGCTGTACAGCAAACCCCCGTGAAGGTCGTCTGCTGGAATGTTCGAAACCTGAGTGACCAACTCGTGAGAAAAGGGGATCGTGGCGGCGTCATTCCCTTGCGAGTCCGGGTGTCGGCCGTCGGTGCCTACATCGGAAAGGAGGCGTTCGACATTGCCATCATTTTGGAAGCCGGCCCTGATGCTGCCTCAATCGGGGAGATCATTCGTGAGAGAGCCAATGCCTCCAGGCAGGTTGGCGCATACAGTTATGATTGCTATCCGCCTCGTCCGAACTCAGATGGAGAGACGACCCTGGTTGTTTACAACCGTAGGAATACTCCCAACTTGGATACGAGACTTATTGGAGTCGTTCCAAAACCGAAGGCCGCAGATGGCAACTATCGCGGAGCGTTGCTGATTCAATTTCATGAATTCTGTATTGCAGCGCTGCATGCTCCTTCGTACGGAGACATTCGATTCAGAGTAATCCAACAAGCGGTAGAGGAAGCATCTGCCATTGCCAATGGCAGACCGCTGGTCTTTATCGGAGATTTCAATGTCAAGAATACCACCGCGGAGCTGGGGAGGTTGGAGAATATCATGAAGGTGAACGGGCTCAAATTCATCGGACCTTCGGAAGATGGCGGAGCAAGCCCACAATGCACCTCCCTAAAGAAGTATTACAACCAGATTAAGGTAGGCTATCTCGAAGATGCGTTTGTAACCAATGAATCGTACGATCAGGCATGGTATGCTGGCCCCGCACCACTGGTATCGGAGTGCAAGGCGGATTTGCAAATGACGAACTTCCGATTACCCGCAAACGCAGGAGCAAAAATAACGGGCAAACTGGTCCAATTTGATCTGAAAGACTATAACCCTGTCATCCGTCATACCAAAGCTGCGGATACCTTAGTAACAAACGACGCTAATGGACAAGCTCTTCAAGGGCTCTATGACCAACAACTAGGCCGTTTCAATGACCTGTTTCGGCAGTTCCTGGAAATTCATGCCCGGTTTGGCGAGCAAGAAATCGCACTGCTAACTCAAGACTATGCGAATAAGATCAGAAGGTTCCAGGAGCAAATCTTACCTCGGCCCACCACAGTACGGGACTGTAAGAACTGGACCTACTTCCTAAAGGAGACCAACAAAAAGCTGGAGTTCTTAACCGCTTATTTCACCAAAGTAATTGAAGGTCATTCCATAGAAACCTTAGAATTTGAATACGCCGTCAGCGACCACCTACCTATTTACTTCCAGATAAACTTTCCGCAACAATGAGCACCACCCGACAGCACCTCCTGGACAATTTTTCGGATTCATTTACCCACGACCTGTTTCCTGTGTTGCAACAGGAATTGTGGGGCGAGTTCAATTTCGCAGCCACCCAATTGGAAGCGCAGTCCGAGACCTCACTCAACGAATTATTCACCGCCATTTTCCCTGACTTTGCACCCAAGACAGCCCCGGTACCCTCGGTGGAGGGCCTTGGCTTGAAGCTGAGCATACCGAGTGCTGAGTTCCCTCCGGAACTCCAGTGGTTGCTGTTCGAAAGTGGGTTGAGTCAATTGGAAATGAAAGGTCAGCTGGAGGTGTGGGATGAGCTCCCTGCCATCTACCTCACTTCCGAAGTCAGCAATACCCTGGATCTGCTGGGAAACGAGTTTCCTTTGCAGGTAGAATTGGTAGCCATCCCTGACCTGGCAACCCAGCAGGTTGTGTCGTTTGCGCGCATCTTGTCGGTGGTGGACCTGAACCTCAACAACAAGTCACTACCGGTGACGTTGGAGGCGGTCTTCCAGAAGAAAATGGTCGGATTGTTGAGGTTAGATGCCTACTTTGACGGGGAAGCAGTCCTCGATATCGCGGACCTGACGGCACTCCTGCAAGTGCCCAACGGTGCAGCATTTTTTCAGGCGCCCTTCCCGTCGACCAGTGGCCTGCGACTGCATCAGCTGGGCTTCACCCTGGACCTACCCAGGAAGGAAATCTGGGATGCATCCATTCGGGTGTCATCCAACGCGGAGTGGAATGTGGTACCTGACCTGGTGACGCTCAAGGGATTCGAACTAGCGCTGAACGTGGTAACCCCACGGCAGGATCTTTCGGTGCGAGCAGCGCTCACTTCAGAAACCCTCATCGGTGGAGTGTCCATGAATACCTTGATTGGCCTTCCGGAGCTGGAACTCCATGCTCAGATGAAGGAAGGACCGGCGTTTTATCTGGGAGACCTGATCTCCAGCCTGTTGAACCAGGAAATTCCCATGCCAAAGCTCCAGGTGGAGGATTTTGGCTTTGATACGAACATCAACGAAAAGTACTTCTCCTGCAACATGACCGTGAAAGATGCCTGGGATTTCAAGATCGGCTCCTCCAGCATTCAACTGGAGACCATTCGAGCATATCTGACCATGCATGATGGCAGTCCGAGCGTCGTGCTCTATACCAATTGGAACATCGGGGAGGTGCAATTGACGGTTCAGATGAGCTACTTCGCAGGAGGTTGGCGGTTTGATGTTGCCTCAGCAGGATCGATTCATCTGGCCACCGTCGTGGGCAAACTCACGGAGCTCTTCGGTTTCGAACTCCCGAGGGAGTTTCCCGAAGTAGATCTTAAACGACTTCAACTCTACTTTGATTCGAGTGGGGGTGATCTTTCGTTTGAAGGAGAGCTGGAGGCGGTCCAGAACATCGACTTGTTCGCCTCGCCTGCTTCTGTACGTCTCACGAGCTTTCAACTCAAGCACCACAGTACAGGGACTGTCGGACAACTTGCCGGTTCCATACAGCTGATGGGTCTCGAGCTCTCGCTCGTGGCGGATCTGGGAGAAGAGATGGTTCTGTCCGGAGCGATTCCTGAATTCCAACTTTCCAAAATCGTCAGCAATGTCTTCACGGACCAATCCATCACCCTGGACCTCTTCGATCTAACGTTTGAAGACATTGCCTTTCGCATCATTCCGGCGAAAAAGTCATTTAGCTTTAGCGGCACCTCGGCACAGGCGCTTTCCTTGCCCATTGGGGTCGATGAGCTGGCCCTCAGTGACGTGGCTTTTGACATTTTCAGGGAGAAAAAAGGTAATAAGTATCATTTGGCTGGTTTTGTGCAAGCTACGCTGGAAATTGGCGCGGCAGCACTTGATTTCAAATACGACTTCCCGGGTGACTTTGTGCTCACCGCGGATCTCCCGGCCCTGAAGCTTTCGACCGTGGTACAGGACCTTTGTGGTTCCGACGCACTGATTGGTTTTCCCGCCCCCGCCTCTGTCATCGACGTCGATTTCCGTGAGGTCCATTTCTCCATTGCCCCGAAGCAAAAGTCACTTTCCATCAGTGGAGCGACCGATTTTGGGGAAGCTGAGTTGCAGGTGAAAAAATCAAACAGCGGCAAGTGGGGATTTGTAGTGGGATTTGCTCCGCCGGAAACCATTCCTTTTTCTTCTATTGACCCGGCACTCAGCGGGTTGGAAGAGTTGAAATTTTCCAATGCGGCACTGATCATCTCTACTACTCAAAATGCATCCATTCAACTGTCTGTCATCGAAGGACCACCGTCCGGCGTGACGGTCAGCAAGGGACTCAACCTGTTCGCAGACCTGGATCTGACCGGTCTTGGGGTGGATGAGTTGGCCAACGTCCAGTCGCTTTACATCCATGCTGCCATTGGCAATCGCCCGTCCAATATAGTGCTGGAAGCTTCCATGGGCGGGAGCATCCAACTCTCCGACAATGTTTCATTTGGAGACCTGAAGTTTCGTCTTCAACCCACTCCGTCCAATTTTGCGATTGGGATCCGGGGTGCGGTGAGGGCAAAACTTATGGAGGACGAACTGACCTTCATCGGCGGAATGGAGATTCGTCCGATTCTTCGTACTGCTGCCTTCCAAGCCATGATGAAGGGTACCTGGAATGAACCCTTTGGTTTTAAGGGCGTAGCAATTGCGGATGTGGCCGCAGACATCGGATTGACCCTGATGCCTCCCCCTGCTCCCCCCTTGCCAGTTGTTGGTCTGGCCGGAAGCTTGCAGGTAGGTTCGGTTGCCGGATCGGCAGCGGTACGGTTTGACTCTGCCATGCCGACGAAAAGCATGGTGGCTGTGGCCTTCAATGAGCTGTACCTGAAAGACATTATTCAGACGTTCTGCGAGCCGGCAGTCTACCGGGCGATCCCAAGGGAGCTGAGCAAAACCGTGCTGGATGTAGGAATGGAAGATGTGGAAGTGTATGTGGTACCGCAGCCCACGCAGATCGTCGACCTGTATTATGATCCCGGGTTAACCATCAAAGGCAGTATTTCGATTGCAGATTTCGACGCCTACGCCCACATTAACATTGACTATACTACGGGAATTCTGGTCGAGGCGGAAATGGACTCCATTGACGTGGCGGGTCTTTTCAAGCTGTCCGGATCAAAGGACAAAGCCCATCCAATGCTGCTACTGGACCTTCGAAAAGGCCACACTCCGGCACTGGAGATTGCCGGATCCATTGATCTCTTGGGGCTGCAGGCAGAAACACGCGTCAGTATCAATGACACCTCCTTCTATTTTTGGGTAAGCGGTAAGATTTTCAATCTGTTTGAAGCCTCCATTGAGGCCAGCGGTGCCAAGTTTGATCAGGGGGGTGATTTCTACCTCAAGGCCACCATGAAAAACGACCTGTTCGCCTACTTGCGGGAGAAAGCCACGGCTGCCATTCAGTCTGCAGCAGAGGAAGCCACCAAAGACTTGACGGAAGCTCAGGAAGAGCTGAGCCGGAAGCAGGCCGAGGTGAACAGGCTGGATGGGGAGATCGATCGGGTGCGAGGCATCATCAGGAACGAGCGCGAGCGTGACGAGCGCAACGTAAGGAATGCACGCAAGGAGGTAGAAAACCTCCAAAGAGAGGTAGGCCGGCTAAACGGGGAGATCAAAAAGATGCGAGCCGTTGTCAAGAAGGAGCGAGAGCGCGATGAGCGGAACGTGCGGAATGCACGCAACGAGGTGAACACGGCCAAGAAGAAAGTCGATGGGTTGCAGCGCGACATGGATGCGATGCGCAGGACCATCAATGCCGAGCGGGCACGGGACGTCAGTCGCATCAGCAGTGCCAAAAGAGACGTCACGGCTGCTCAGAACTCCGTCAACAGCCTGCAATCCGAAATCAACAGCTCGCACAGTCGGATCAAGACCTTAAAGGGTCACATCAGTAGCAAGAAGCGGTGGTATGATCGGAAGCCATGGTACGATAAAACCTGGGCCTGGGCCGAATATGGAGCGTATGCAGCAGCCAAGGGGGCTGAAATTTCAGGGCTCTACGCCAAAATTGGCTCAGTGGAGGCCGCCAAGCATACCGCGAAAGGCGCCCTGGAAATAGCGAAGCAGGTGCTGAGGGGGATTGAAGCTGCGGCGAAGACCTTCCCGATCGAAGCCGATCCGCGGATGGTAGGGTTGATCTCTGCACACGGTACGGCCAAAGGTGTACTCACGGTGGCGACGAAGTCACTACGTTTGCTGGAGAAGGCCATCAAAGGCTTTCCGATTGATGCCGATGTCCGGGTTGCCGGGCTGATCACGGCCAAAACTACCGCGGAGCAGGCGCTGAAGGTACCGCAGGAAACCTTACGGCTGCTGGAAAAAACCATCAAGAACTTCCCCATCGATGCCGACGTGCGCATTGCGGGCTTGTTTACTGCGAAGGAAACAGCCAACGCTGCTCTTGAACTTGCGAAGCTTTCCCTGGAAGGACTCAAAGAAACGGTGGGTGCGGCAGCAGAGGTGGGCACTTTCATCGCGGAGGCGGGGCTTGGAGGTCTCTTGGATGTAAAAGAAGCGGGTTTCGAAGGAAGCCTGTCGGCTACGAATGGAGGAGCGGTGTCGCTTTCTGCCACGATCGTCTTCATGGGGAACGAAAGCACCCATACGCTCAGCTTCAACTTCCACAATCCGATCATGGCGGTGAAGGCGTTGGTGGAAGACCTGTTGAAATAACAAAGGAAGGAACTGCAAATGGGTACTTTGAATTACCCTACGAGAATTTTTGTGTGCTACTTTTTGATCAATTTTCTGACCAGCAGCTCTTCTTTACTTTGTAGTAGCAAGAAATAGACTCCGTTTTCCAGGTGGGTGAGGTCAAGGGATTCCAGGCCGGCAGTAGCATGTCGTTCCAGTAGGCGACCCTGCTGATCCATGATCCCAATTTCGGAGACTCCCTGCTCAAAGTAGAGGACGTTCTGGAGGGGATTCGGATAAATCAATTGTGGTAGATCCTGTTCACCCAGCACGACTTCATTGATGGTCAGTTGGCCATCGACGGCTTCCAGAACATAGTTTTTCTGATCAGTGACCTCTCCAAAGTAGAGGTCATAGATTCCGGGGATGTCAGTAGTGGAAACCTCCGGGGTCAGTTCGGGAAGGGTTAGACTCCCTTCCGAATCATCAAACAGCAATCCCTTCAAAGTGAAAGTCAGCTCAGGCAGCGGGTCTCCCGCGACGATTTCCTGGTCATCGGCAATGATTTGGAGCGGTGCTTTCGATACGGACAGCTCGTATTGTGCTTCCCACGCAGGTTCATAGGTATCGTTGCCAGGCTGGGAGGCGATGATCTGAATGGTACCGGCTCCGACGGCAATTAACGAGTCATTGAGAAGCATCCCAGTGCTGTCTACTAAGCTTCGAAAATCCACGGCCAGATCTGAGCTTGCGGTGATGTAGGGACTCAACAGCAAGGTGTCCCCATATACCAGGGTACTGTTTAGCTCGCCCGTCAGGTCCTGGGGAAGCTTTTTGGGGAGGTACTTGAAAAACGTACGGTAACATATTTCCCAAATGGAAAGGCTATCGTTCCACAGGAAATTTTCACTTCTGATTTTGTAGAACTGCTCATCGTAAAACTGCTCGTTTCGGGAGGTCCCTATCCAGGATGCGGTAGCTGCGTCCCATTCTTCGCTGACATCGATGATCAGGTCGCCACGTTCATTGCAGATCCAGCTTTTTTGTAGCTCATTTTCCCAGTGGTCCGACTGCCAGGTGTAGCGCGTATATTTCGTATGGACGCTATCCCCGTATTCGAGTGTCTGTCTTTGGGTGCCGTACCAGGCCTCGTCGGTGGAGCTCCACCGGTACAGTTCATACAAAGTGCTCTCCCCTTCTTCGTTGTAGTCCCAATTCGCCAGGAGGTCGTTTTCGAGTGCCTGGAGTTCATCACTCCAATCCCAGTTCATCTGGGAGGTAATCTGTCCGTTTTCGTTGTAGGTGTATTTTCCTTTGCCGGTGGGCTGATAGCCGTCCCCGACCTGTATGTAATTCGTTACTTCTACAGTGCTGCCATCGAGGTAGTGGAACTCAGCGAGATCGATGGTAATGTTTGCTTCTTCCCGGCTCCTGTGGATGGTATCGACTTGGTAGGTGTAGTCCTCGGAGTAGTGTGAGGTGATCACGTAATCAGGAACCCAGTCTTGCAAGTCATTGTCAAAGGCGAGGACTGTACTGTTCGTCTGGTAGCCGAGGGAATCGTATGTCAGGTACTTACGAGCGCCAAAACCAAAATTGTCCATCCTCCGAAACTGGTACCGCTCGTTGAAGACTTTATTGGTCTGTTCATAGACGGACGAATCCACCAGCACGGTGTATAAGGCCCGCTCAAAAGGGTTCCATTCCTGCCTTTGGTACAGCAGTTGTTGACCCAGGTCGTCGTACCGATAATCGGTTCGGTCCTGGGGGGTCCACTCCCGGCTTCGGTTGAAGCTGGTGTAGTCGATTTTGGTGATCAGGTTGTTTCGGTGGTCATAGAAACGCTCGGTCTTATTGCGCTCGATCCATTCTTTGAGACTCCCGTCCCAGGTGTACTTTTCCCACTGGGTTTCATTGCCTTGCGCATCGTATTCATACCGATCCCAGCGGGCTGCAGCCCAATCCGAGGTTTCCTGGTCCCACAATCGTTGTTCGACAGTTTCGAGGCGTTTGAAAGCATTGTAGGAATATCCGAATTGGTACCACCCAACCCAGGAGTCGGTTTCGTGCTCGTAAGTTTCGGAAGTGGTCTGATAGAGTAGCAAAGTGTCTGCCTGGGGTTCCGAAGTAGAAGCGGGTGGAGGTGATTCAAAGACGAAACTGAGCTCTTCCGGCCCACGTATTTGCCCCAGCTCCCAACGGAACTCCGGGGTTGTGGGATTGTCCAGCTCCTGAGCATTGGGAGCAAACCCCAGGAGCAGCGAGCAAATGATGAAGAGGCACTTCTTTGGCATGGTGAACAATCTCAAGAACAAAGGTAAGGCCTGCGGTCAGAGAACCGCAAACCCGAGTGTTAAAGATAGCGGAATTTGATGGCGGATTGTTCAACCAAGCCTGTTCGGACCTGCGGTGATCAGAAGGGCACCTTGAATTTGAAGGGTGAAAAGTTGGTATCCGTGTCGAAGACGTCCAGCCCTTCCGCCGCTTTCAGTTTGTTCGTGACCCAGATGGTGACGGGACTGAGAAGAATTTCTACCCCCGTTTTGATGCCCCAGCCCAGCAGGATGGCCATAAACATCTTGTCCATGGGCATGACACCTGTGAGCGCGATCAGGTAAAAGACGCCGGTATTCACGAGTTGTCCCGCGATGGTGGACCCGATGACCCGTGCCCAGAGGAAGCGGCCTTTGGTGAGCACCTTCATTTTGGCGAGCACGAAATTGTTGGCGATGTCCCCGGCGAAGATGGCGACCCATGCGCCCAGCACCACCTGGGGCACCTGGCCCAGCACGATGCGGTACGCTTCATCGTTGGAGAAGAAAGCAGAGGGCGGCAAATAGACCACCAGGCTGTAGACCAGCGAAGCGATGGCCGCACATCCTAATACGATCCACAGGACTGCACGGGCTTTTGCATAGCCGTACACCTCTGTGATGATGTCCGAGAAAATGTAAGTGATGGGAAAGTAGAGCACGGTGACGGAGACCGGCTGCGAGACAATGTCGATCAGTTTTCCTGCGGTCACATTAGAGACCAGCTCAAAGGTGAGGAACAGGCACGTGATCAGGCCCAGGTATTTAGTTTGTTGCATCGTTGGTTCGTTAGGCTTCGGCAGCGCAAAGATGGGGGAGAATGTGATGGGAACAAGGGCAGGTCCCAGCGGGGTGGTGACTCGACGCAAGGGAGCGGTGCACGAACGTCTGACAAGGTGCGCAGGACGAAGGAAAACGATGCGTATCTTTTTGTTGTGCGATGCGCATCTCGAGGGGTCGTGATGCGTAGGATGAGCCACTTTGATACGTATCTTTTGGCACAGGAGCTAGTTCGGTTGTGAAATTCCAATTCCGGGAAGGATTCGAAGCAAAGACCCCCTCACTTGCCGTTTCCGATGGAAAAGTACGAAAATCGGGGTTAATCTAGCTTTGGTTCTAGGGGGGATTAATAGGTTAGGGGTGGACGGCCTGGGAACGCATATAGCAGTGCAGGAGTGGAAAATGTGCG
>CAZQDI010000109.1:0-13749 GCA_964591785.1 uncultured Roseivirgaceae bacterium | reverse complement strand
ACATGATGGCTTGCGTCAATGGGGTAGACCAGGGGAATGACGTCGGAGAGTTTATCGTTTCGCAACTTGTAACAGAAATCATAGAAGAAAAGGAAGTCGCAGAAAATTAAAGACTATTAAGTGTCTTTCAGTTATTAATAATTTGAACATGGTCAGAAAGGTTCTATATGGTATCGTCATGTTTCTCCACATCACTTATGCCTTTTCACAATCAATTGTTGATGGGTACATCATTGATGCGGAGAAAGACACGATCTTCGGGAAGATAGTACCCTCAAATGTGGATTGGTTTCGGAGGGTGACTTTTGAAGAGGCATCGGGAAAAAGGAGCCGTTACTCAGCAGAACGTCATGGTATTTTGGGCTATGGGTTTGGTCAAAAACATTTCAAATTGAACGAGGAAGATCGTATATATCTTGAGTGTGTCATTGATGGGGAGGTGGGCTTATATTATAGCGGACACTCCTATTACCTCGATTTAGATAGTACATTTTTAGAAATAAAGTATGAAAGGAGAGATGTTTACCGAGAAGGCATCAAATACTCGGCTGATGATGAGACCTGGAGCGAAAGATTGATCTATATCGGGCAAGGATGTGAAGAGGCCTTGAAAATACCTAGAAAGGAAAACAAACCCAATAGGATAAATCTGTCAGAGTATGTAATCGCATTGAATGAGTGTAGAAGTTCCGAGTACATTGAGTACAGCTCTGACTATTCAAGAACCTCCTGGGACGTAGCCATAGGTGCCTTAGCTACTCAGCATGATTTAAGCGACTACTCGGCCCCAAGAGTAAATTTTGGTAAATCGACTGAACGATCTCTTGCCCCTTCTATTGAAGTAGGTTTCAATCTTGGCTCTACGCTGTTTGGTAAGCAGGTGAATTTTAGATTTGGTTTCCTGTTGGCAACGCCAGTCAACGAATATTCAGTGGTTGAGCAGAGACCAACTCAGGAAGTAATACATAATGTGTCTGTCAATTCCACGATTGTTTCTTTCCCAATATCAATGGATTTTCCATTGTATGATAGCAGAAGGAGCAAATTGCTTCTAAGGCTTGGACCTTTGATTGCTGCAGGTTCAAACAAAAAGATCTTATATGAAGAATATAGTGTCGCCAATGGTCGAACCTTAATTCGAACAGGGAGAAACGAAGCAACTTTTGAGCAAACTGGAGTGATTCGCTACTTTGGTGGTTTAGTTTTTGAAAAATCTTTCAATGATGTACGGGCAGGTCTGAAATTGACTTATCTTAATCATGGATCGAGTGATGATGAAGTTCTTACTCAGAGTGAACAACTCGCAGCTTACATTAAATTCTAGACAAATGTCAATGTGCTTCGGGTCTCAATGGTCCAGCCAGCCCTTTCATAAAGATCAGATTTCCAGGTAGAGTTGGCATCCAACTGGATGGAATCCATCTGGAAGGACCATATTGAAGGGTTACACACAAGCTCATTCCTTGCCAGCAGGCACCTCGACTTTCATAGATCCCATCAGCACCACCGATACAGTAATCACTCTGGAGAAATAGGCCTGGGCCGATTGTATTTGCCCAACAGGGGATTAATGTAAATCGACTATTAAAGCTATGCAGCGAATTCTGCTCTATCGTCAATGGATGCAGCCCTTGCCCTATGCGGTGCGTTTCATTCGACCAGCTTTCGTCGGTATCATGCTCCCCACCTATTTGTGGCTCCCAGAAGGCGATATGGCAGGCACGTCCGATGCCATAAACGGTGACCAATTTGCCACCGTTGGATTTAATCGTTGAAATTTTGTCAGCGTAGGTAGGTAGGTTTTCTTTCGTTGCAAAGTTTCGCTGATCTTCAGGAACCGTCAGGTCTTGCAGTGGATCGAACAAGGCCTCTTTCATGGCACCTTCGAAGGAGCCATCCTGATCTGGTGGCATGGTGTCTCCATTTTTGTTGGACCATTCATCCATATTGAAAGTAGTCACGTGGCTGGCTGATACCTTCTCACTCATCAGGATCTCCACTACATACTTGTACATGCCCATGGGGCCTACGGGCAAAATGATTGCCAGCTCTTGGCTCGCCTTTCTAGTTTCGATGATCTGATTAGCTATTTCTGTACCCATCCGCTGCTCCATTTCTTGCAAATTATCCACAGGTGTTGGGGTAAAAGAGGGATGCCAATGATCTCCTGGAGTAATCAATTTTTCCAGTCCAAGGTCACAGCATCGATCGATTTTTTCCAGATCCCAACCTGAGGGATAGAAACCTTCCAGTAGGGAGTCTTTTACAGTACTTCTGAAATCTAGTTTTGTCATGCTTTCTGTATGAGGTTTACGGTTAAGTTGTTTGGAATAGGGCTCTATTAAGCAATACTTCTGATCAATTCGGCCTGATCTGTCAAGATACAAAATATTGGATGATTTAATCGGGATGAAATGGGCTAATTGTCCTCTAATTCAACGGAAAAGACCCTGGACTTTCGTATCTTTATTTTCTAACAAACCAGCGTCAAATTTCAAATAATTTCAAAACCAACCATAATATGAGCGAAAAAATTAGCGAAAGCAGAAGAGGGTTTATTAAGAAGTCCGGGTTGGCACTCGGTGCCATCACCATTTTACCAAGTCATGTCGTTTCCGGACTTGGCCATACTCCCCCCAGCGACAAGTTGAACATTGCCGGAATCGGTGTCGGTGGGATGGGTTTTGCTAACCTGAAGAACTTAAAGTCAGAGAATATCGTGGCTTTGTGCGACGTTGATTGGAAATATGCCAAAGGTTGTTTTGATGCGTATCCAAAAGCCAAAAAGTACTGGGATTACAGAAAGATGTACGATGAAATGAAGGACGACATAGATGCGGTCGTCATTGCTACCGCTGACCATACCCATGCAATTACTGCTGCTCATGCAATGACTATGGGTAAACATGTATACCTTCAAAAGCCTTTGACTCATAGCGTTTACGAATCTCGCCTACTGACCAAATTGGCAAAGGAATACAAGGTAGCCACTCAAATGGGTAATCAGGGAGCGTCAGGAGCTGGAGTAGCGAAAACCTGCGAATGGCTCTGGAATGGAGAGATTGGAGAAGTGACCAGGGTGGAGTCTTTCACAGATCGACCTATTTGGCCTCAAGGCCTCAATACTCCCGAACAAGGTCAATGGGTGCCAGATACGCTAAACTGGGACCTTTTTGTAGGGCCTGCTAAAATGAGGCCATTCAATGAAATATATCATCCCTGGAATTGGAGAGGATGGTGGGATTACGGAACAGGGGCCCTAGGAGACATGGCTTGCCATATCCTTCACCCAGTGTTTGAAGGACTCAAACTGGGCTATCCGACCAAAGCTCAAGGTAGCTCAACGCTACTATTGAATGACTGTGCGCCAACGGCGCAGTCAGTGAAGCTCACCTTTCCGAAGAGAGAAAATGTTGGTAAAATAAAAATGCCCGAAGTTGAAGTCTATTGGTATGATGGAGGAATTAAGCCCGAACTGCCAGACAACTGGCCTTCAGGAAAGAATCCAAACAAGTCTGGAGGTGGATCGATTTTCTATGGTACCAAAGACATCATGCATGTGGGATGCTATGGATTAGAGCCTGAGTTACTTTCTGGAAGAGTGCCAAAAGTAAAGGCTACTGAACGCAGAGTAGAAAAAGAAATAGGAAAAGGATGGGGTGAAGGTGCACATGAAATGGATTGGGTGAGAGCCTGCAAGGAAAGCCCGGAGAACAGGAAGCCTACCACTTCTGATTTTGCAGAAGCAGGGCCATTCAATGAAATGGTTGTAATGGGAGTAATGGCTGTAAGACTACAAGCCTTGAACAAGGAGCTTGAATGGGACGGAGAAAATATGAAGTTTACGAACATTGGGGAAAATGAAACGATCAAGACCGTAGTTCGAGATGGCTTTAAGATTCACGATGGTCATCCAACCTTTGATAAGACCTGGACAGATCCCGTTCCTGCGAATGAATTTGCGGCAGAATTGGTCAAACATACCTACCGTGATGGTTGGTCGCTGCCAGCGATGCCAAAATAAACTTAAACTAAGAATGCATATCAAATCAATTAAACCTAATAAAATGAAAAAAATGAATAATTGGTTACTTCTCTCACTTGCTGGGGTGCTTGTGTTTTCCTGCCAACCAGCGCAGAAAGAATCATCCAATGATGAGGCTCCAGAAGAAAGTGTGGCTGAAGTCACTGCTGACAATACGCTCACGTCCGAAGAGGAAGCAGATGGTTGGATGCTCCTGTTTGACGGTGAAACTTCAAATGGATGGCGAGGATATAAAAAAGACGTATTTCCACGAGCTTGGGAAGTGGTAGATGGATCCATCCATATTATCGGATCAGGACAAGGAGAGATCGGTGCGGATGAAGGAGGCGACATCATCTTTGCCGACAAAACCTTTGGCAATTTTCACATGAAATTGGAATGGAAAGTCGATAGTGCTGCTAACTCCGGAATTTTCTATAGAGGTCAAGAGTCCGAAGCGTATGATTACATTTGGCAGGCAGCGCCTGAAATGCAAGTGTTGGATAACGTAAACCATCCGGATGCAAGTAAGGGTACCAACGGCAACCGACAGTCCAGTTCATTGTACGATCTGATTGCGGCATCTCCGCAGAACTCAAAACCATTTGGAAACTGGAACCAAGTGGAAGTGCTCGCCATGGGAAATAAGATTAGACATATACAGAATGGTGACACAGTGGTAGCCTACACTATTGGTAGTGCTGAGATGGATTCTCTCATTGCGATTAGCAAATGGCCGGGAATCAATGAGAATTGGAGTGCTATCGCAGCGGAAGGGTACATTGGATTGCAGGATCATGGTGACAACGTTTGGTTTAAGAATATCAAGATCAAAGAGCTTTAGCAATTACTTTGAAGTCCATAAAAAAAGCGCATTGACCAATGCGCTTTTTTTCTTTTATCCAGAAGCTGTTTATTTGATTCCTAAGATCTCTTTAAGGTATTCGTCATCAATGGTTCCTCCTGCAAAATCATCAAACTTCTTTTGCGTAGCTTCGATGATATGATCCTGAATGAACTTAGCACCTTCACGTGCTCCTTGTTCCGGACTCTTAATGCAGCATTCCCATTCCATCACGGCCCAAACATCACATCCGTATTCAGTTAGTTTCGTGAAGATCGTTTTGAAGTCTACCTGACCATCACCAGGTGAACGGTACCTGCCGGCACGATCAATCCAATCGCCGTACCCTCCAAATGCACCTTTTTTGCCCGTAGGATTGAACTCAGAATCTTTAACGTGGAAAGCTTTGATGAACTCGTGGTAATGATCAATGTATTCAATGTAGTCCAACTGTTGCAGGACAAAGTGAGAAGGATCATACAAAATGTTTACTCTCTTATGGTTGCCGGTGGCTTCCAGAAAGCGTTCGAAGGTCACTCCATCATGAACGTCCTCTCCGGGATGCACCTCATAGCACACATCAACACCATTTTCTTCAAACACATCGAGAATTGGCATCCATCGATTTGCTAGTTCCTTAAATCCCATTTCAACTAATCCGTTCGGACGTTGCGGCCATGGGTGCCAGGTATGCCAAATTAGTGCGCCCGAAAAAGTCGCGTGACTGGTCAAACCTAGATGTCGACTTGCTTTTGCTGCCTTCTTAACGACATCAATCGCCCACTCAGTTCTCCCTTTTGGGTTTCCCTTCAAGTGATCAGGAGCAAAGTTGTCAAACATGGTGTCATAGGCTGGATGTACTGCAACGAGCTGGCCTTGAAGATGCGTGGAAAGTTCGGTAATCTCCAATCCGTAGGAATTGATCGTTCCTTTAAGTTCGTCGCAATAGTCCTTACTTTCAGCTGCTTTATCCAGGTCGATAAGAAAACTTTCCCAGGTCGGTATTTGGATGCCTTTGTAGCCCAGGTCTGCTGCCCATTTGCACATGCCCTCCAGGGAATTGTACGGTGCATGATCATCAACAAATTGAGCAAGAAATACTGCTGGTCCTTTGATTGTTTTCATTTGTTATCAATTTTTTTCCAAACATTACCTTCTTTATGGGATTCTACGGCTTTTTCTATAAAATCCATTCCCCTGGTTCCATCTAGTACGGTAGGAAATTCCCCTTCATCAAAGGGTTCTTCGCTAATCGCTTTTGCCATCCCTTTGTAAATATTACCCATGGAATCAAAAATCCCTTCAGGGTGGCCAGGAGGTATTTTGGTGCCGTCGAGTGAAACATCAGAGTTGTAACCCTGACCACGGGTTAGGATTTGCATCGCTCCGTCTTCGGGAAGGTATTCCAGGAAGTTAGGATTCTCTTGCTCCCATCTGAGCCCACCTTTCCTTCCATAAACAGAAATGCGTAAGTTATTTTCCTCACCCGTCGCAATCTGGCTGGTTCTAAGAACTCCTTTCACTTTATCAGACAAGCGAAGTAGGACCGTACCGTCAATGTCCATCAGGTTGTCTTCGTACAGATAGTTGAGGTCAGCAAGCACCTGGTTGATTTGCAACCCTGTCACAAATTCCACCATGTCAAAAGCGTGCGTACCAATGTCACCGATGCAGCAGCTGATACCCGATTTTTCAGGATTAAGCCTCCAGACTGTGGAACGTTTTTCTTTATCATGAATGATAGGGTTGATCCATCCCTGGTAATACTGTACATCTACCCGCTGCAGCTCACCAATCTTGCCTGTGCGAAGGAGGTGTCGCATTTCGCGAACCATCGGATAACCCGTATAGGTATACGTGACGGCAAAATTTACCCCCTTGGCAGACACCAATTGTTTAATCTCCTTAGCCTCTTCGTAGGTCATGGTCATCGGCTTCTCGCAGATGACATTAAAGCCATTCTCCACCAGCTTTTTTGCCATGGGGTAGTGGAGAAAATTGGGTGTTAAGACAGAGACCACCTGCATACGCGCTTCCGCTGGTAGTTTGAGTTCTTCGGCAATGAGCGTATCAAAATCACGGTAGATTCTCTCGGTAGGTAATCCCAGTTCCTTTGCAAACCCGACGTTCTGATCCCAGTCAGGATTGAAGACACCCCCTACAACCTCGTATCGGTCATACATGTATGCAGCTACCCGGTGGAGGATCCCAATCAGTGAATCTCCGCCACCACCTAAAATCCCTAATCTGATGCGTGCCATTATGCGTTGATTTTTTCGTTTTTGAAGCTGACCAGAAACAAAACCAGAACTCCTCCCGCGAACAATGCTGGTAGAATCCAAATGCTTTGCCAGGCATGTCCCCCGTCAGTTATATAGCTGTCGGCGATCTTGCCTGCTGCCCAGAATCCGATCAACATTCCGACTCCGTAAGTTGCCAGTGTAATCATTCCCTGAGCTGCGCTCTTGAATTTTGCTCCGGCTTTGGAATCAGTATAGATCTGTCCGGAAACGAAGAAGAAATCGTAACAGATTCCGTGCAGGGCTATTCCGATCAATAACATGAATGCGAGGGAACCTTCATTGCCATAGGCGAACAACAGGTAGCGAAGTACCCAAGCCAGCATGCCAAACAACAACGTCTTTTTGATCCCGTACTTACCAAGAAAGATGGGTAGCAACAACATAAAAAGGACTTCGGAAATTTGACCAATAGTCATTTTTCCCGCTACATTGGACACCCCGATCTCTGTAAGATATTGAGCAGTCAGCTGATAATAAAACGCCAACGGAATGCAAATCAATACCGAGGAAAGGAAGAAAACCAGGAAGTTTCTATTCTTTAGAAGAGCCAATGCATCCAGACCTAATATGGTGCTGATAGATACTTTATCGTCTTTGCCTACTGGCGGAGTTTTTGGAAGTGTAAAGGAAAAAATCCCTAGAATCACAGAGGCAATTCCCGCCATCAGGAAAGTATTCTTCAACATTCCAGTGGCAATTGCTTCGGGCGCATCCCAAGCCATTGCGTAGCTGATGACCAAGCCAGCAACGACCCAGCCGACCGTGCCCCACACCCGGATTTTGGAGAATTGTTTGGAAGGGTCGGTGAGTTGACGAAAAGAAACTGAATTAACTAGCGCCAAAGTGGGCATGTATAAAATCATATACCCCAAGACATACGGATAGAATTGTGAAAAATCAGTAGCCTGATACATGAGGTACATCAAAATGCCACCCAGGATATGCAGCACCCCGAGTATTCGCTCCGCGTTAAAAAAACGATCTGCAATGAGCCCTATGATGAAAGGAGCAATTATTGCACCCCAGGACTGTGTGGAATACGCCATACCTGCCTGCGCCCCTGATGCACTCAAGTTGTTGGCCAGAAACGGCCCCATAGTCACAAACCAGCCACCCCAGATAAAAAACTGGAGGAACATCATGAAAGATAGCTGGAAGTTTACTTTTCCATTCATCAGACAGTCTCTTTAACAGCGTTCAACAAAAGATTCTTAGTGGCTAGAATGCCCTCTTCCTCGCTGAGGTTGTCACCTTCGTACTCCACTCCGATGAATCCGGTATATCCTGCATTCTTCACAATTTGAAGCATTTTCACGTAGTCGATGGAGGTCTGCCCATTTTCATCAAAGTCATAAGACTTCGCGCTCACTGCTTTGGCTGCGGGCATCAACTCTTCAACCCCGAGGTACTTATCGTACTCCTCTTCACAGGCTCCCCAACGCTCCATATTGGCTCTTTTGGTACAGAAGTTTCCGAAATCCGGAAGTGTGCCGACATTGTCAAGACCTACTTCATTGATTACTTCCATGAGCAGTTTGGCGTTGGAAGTAAGCCAGCCGTGGTTCTCAATGATAATGTTTACGTTTTGGTTAGCAGCATATTCGCCAAGTCGTCCCAGGGCATCGATCGAAGCAGCTTTCCAGTCTGCAGCTTCGAATTCGCCAAACATGTTGACTCGCATGGAATGACACCCTAAACCTGCGGTAGCATCCACCCAGGGATAATGCATCTCAATGGCAGTGGTCCTTTTGGCGTCGTCAGTTACCGCCATGTCTCCTTCATTAGGAGGAAGATCCACCATCATGATCAGGTTTTCTATGCCATTGTCGTCTTTTCGTTTGTTGAGCTCTGCAACCACTTTTTGAATGCCATCATTTAATGAGCTGGATCCTTCTAGCTTACTTTGGTAGAGATGGTTGACGTATTCAAGTCCTTCAAATCCCCAGCCTTTTGCTTTAGCGGCAAATTCGTATGGATCCATTTCACCCTGCTGGATCATCCGATGGACGGACCACTGTGCCAGGGAGAGTTTAAAAAATGGGCCTGCAGCGGTGGGTTCGTCTGTATTTTGCGTTTCTTTTTGACTGGATGAAGTGCATCCGTGTATGCCTAATACACCCAAACCGACGCCAGTAAGCGCTGCATTTCTTACAAAGGTTCTCCTTCTCATAATTGTCTAGATTGTTAGGTTCAACAAAAGTATTTTCATGAAGTAAAGGTTAATTTAAAAGAATCGATTTACTGCAATCGATTGCGGTCAAAAAATAAAATTTTGACAAAAAAACAAGGCACAATTTGTAATTTTCAAATTCAATTTTGAATACTATCATTACTGCTAAATGAATTCTTTTAACATTAACACGCAAGCCGAATCATTTGATGCCATCGTTGTGGGCACGGGGATCAGTGGAGGTTGGGCTGCGAAGGAGCTCACGGAGAAAGGGCTAAAAACCCTGGTTTTGGAACGAGGACGAATGGTGGAACATATCAAAGATTATCCCACCATGAATTTGGATCCGTGGGATCTTGAAAATGCAGGTCAGCCGACCGAAAAGGATATTGCCAGACAATTCAAGCAAAACAGAACCGGGTACACTACAAGAAAGACGCACAGTCACTTTTTTGTTGACGATATTGATCATCCCTACAATGAAGTAAAACGATTTGATTGGATGCGAGGCTACCACGTAGGAGGACGATCGTTGATGTGGGGGAGACAAAGTTACCGCTTGGGTGTTCAAGACTTTGAATCGAACCTAAAAGAGGGAATAGCAGTTGATTGGCCGATTCGGTATGAAGACTTGGCGCCTTGGTATGATTACGTTGAACAGCATATAGGCGTGAGTGGAACGAACTTAGGTTTGTCCCAGCTTCCGGACGGTCAATTCCTAAAACCGATGGAGCTGAATTGTGTGGAAGATCACCTGAAGAGCAGTATTGCTGCTAACTATAACGATCGACTTTTGACGATAGGTCGGGTTGCTCATATCACGGAGGGATCGAAGCCTGGACAAGGTAGAGCCAACTGCCAGTACCGTAACCGATGCATGCGAGGATGTCCTTTCGGGGGTTACTTCAGTAGTCAGTCTTCCACCTTGCCGATGGCAACCGCTACTGGCAATATGACACTCCGCCCCAACTCCATTGTGCATGAAGTCATGTACGATAAAAATAAACGAAGGGCAACAGGAGTTCGAGTTATCGATGCGGAGACTAACCAGACCTATGAATACACTGCAAAAGTGATTTTCCTTTGTGCTTCTGCCGTTGCTTCCACATCCATCCTGATGCAATCCAAAAGTGATCGTTTTCCGGAGGGAATGGGAAATGACTCTGGTGAACTAGGTCATAACCTTATGGATCATCATTTCAAGGCTGGAGCTACTGGAAAGTACGATGGTTTTGAAGACAAATACTATACAGGTAGAAGACCGAATGGAATTTACATACCGAGGTACAGAAACCTGGGTGGTGATACGGATCAGAAAGATTTTCTTCGTGGCTACGGCTATCAGGGTGGTGCCAGCAGAGAAGACTGGTCAGATTCTGTGCGGGAGCTAAGTTTTGGTAAGGACCTGACCAAACGCATTCTGGAGCCGGGGGGGTGGACCATGGGTCTGACAGGTTTCGGAGAAACATTGCCGTACCATGAGAATCGCATGTATCTTGATTACGAAAAAACAGACAAGTGGGGGCTGCCAACAGTGACGTTTGATGCAGAGTTCAAAGAAAATGAGCTCAACATGCGCAAAGACATGATCAATCAGGCCATGGAGATGCTGGACAATGCAGGCTTTAGAGACATCGAACCCATGGACAGCATCGGTGCCCCAGGTTTAGGTATCCATGAAATGGGTACGGCACGAATGGGAAGAGATCCCAGGACTTCAGTACTGGATGCTAACAATGCCGTACATGCGGTGCCTAATGTGTATGTCACAGATGGAGCGTCCATGACCTCGGCAGCATGTCAGAACCCATCATTGACGTATATGGCACTCACGGCAAGAGCTGCTGATCATGCTGTAAATGAATTGAAAAAACAAAACCTTTAATCACCGATCATGGAACGAAGAAAAGCATTAAAAAACATCGGAATTTCCTTTGGAGCGGTCGTAGCTACTCCCTCGGTGCTTAGCCTCCTGCAAAGTTGTCAAGCCCAGGAGACCCCTTGGCTGCCACAGTTTTTCAATGAGGAGCAAGGAAAGTTTGTGCGACGAATTGTGGATAACATTTTGCCGTCTTCCGGGGATTTGCCATCAGCGACAGACGTAAATGTGCACGTTTTCATTGACAAGTTTATGCAGGAAGTGATTACGGTGGATGATAAGCCTAATGCCAGGGAAATGGTGACAGTAGCAATGCAGACATTAATGGAATCGGCAGGTGCAACTTCCATCGACGACGTCAAGGAGTCCAACTATGTCGATTTCCTAACCAATAATCTAAAAAAGTCCAAGGAAGAAGAAGCGCAATTGATGGGTAAGGTCTACGCTTATCTGGGTGAAAATAATAATAACCTCAAAGGGATGGAGCCCTCTCTGGTTGCTTTTCAGTTTCTAAGCCAAATACGAAGCATGTCGATTTGGGCTTACAAAAACAGTGAGCTTGTTGGAGAAACCATCCTTGCTTATGTGCCGGTACCAGGCCAACAACAAGGTTGTATTGATGTCCAGGAGGCTACTGGAGGCAAAGCATACTCGCTAAACTGGGGATAACAAGAAAAAAATGTACAGGCGATAGATAAGAACGGGGGTCACAATTGTGTCCCCTGTTTTTTTATCCTTACCGGTCCAGCTGCAACAGCTCGATTGTTCTGAATTCTGTGTCGTGGCTTTCGGCCTGAATGGCTATGTGACCCCGTTTCAGCGGAGTGCCGACAATGAATAAAGTGGAGTCTACGTCGTCCAGGTAGTCGCCACCAATGCTTGGGCTGAAATACGTCATCACCGTATCACCTTCCACGAGGTGATGGATGATGGAGTCGCCATAGACGATCATTTCAACGGTAATCCACTCATCTCCCCGATAGGTCTTAGAAGTGGAACTTGCACAGTGAACCGTATGCAAGGAATCTCCCATAACTACATTAGTACCAGGTGTGCAAAGGTTCATGGTAGGTCGCTCTTCCTCTCCTTCACGGCCTCCGAGGGGCTGTGCTTCCAATGATACCGGGAAATTTTGGTTGACTAGCATGCTTGCTGCTGACTGAGAATGCAGCATAAAGCCATTGTTCCGAAACGCCCATGCCGGAGCATTTGGAATCGGGTCGCTTGTAAAGCGATATACAGATCTTAGGCGATAGTTTTCGAATGCCTCATCTGTAAACAAATGACCAAATTCGTACCTAAAAGAGTCATACTCGCTGTATGAAACCTTTAGAATTCCATCTTCCACCCGGAAGGTATTGTTGTAGTTGTATCCAGCCTCATACCCCACAAACTTTGGTGTCCAGTTGGACAGGTCCGTACCATTAAATAAGGGGATCCAGACTTCTTCCTGCTGCTGCTTGGAAGTAGAGGTGCAGGAAAGCAGGCAGGAGACCAAAGTGAAAAGGGATAGAAATTTCTTCATGATATTCATTAGGTTAGGACATTAAAGTTAAAGGTTGTTGTTCTCATCGATGCGTTTGATCACTTTAGCCGGATTTCCTGCGACGAAAACATCTGCCTCGACGTCTCTTGTCACCACCGCTCCAGCACCAATGACAGCGCGGTCACCGATTGTCACTCCAGGACAGATGATCGCATTGCCACCTACCCACACCCCATCTCCAATCGAGATTGGCTTGGCATACTCCAGACCACTGTTGCGTTCTTGCGCACCCATAGGGTGTGTGGCCGTCAATACCTGCACCCCCGGGGCAAACATGACATTGCTGCCTAGGGTGACGGGCGCCACGTCGAGGATGCAGCAGTTGTAATTCATGAATACCTGGTCTCCGACAGAGATATTGTAGCCATAATCGCAATAAAAAGGAGGTTCAATCCACAGGCTTTCGCCTGCTTCACCAATGAGTTCAAGAAATAACAGATCGCGCTCGGCCTTTTCCAGCTCATTCATGCCGTTGATCTGCTGGAATAGCAGACGTGCACGTTCCCGGTCTGCCGCCAGTTCCGGGTCCAGGGCATTGTACATTTCACCAGCAATCATTTTTTCTTTTTCTGTCATCAGATGGAATGTTTAATTTGGAATACAATTTAAACCTAATGAATGTGATTAAGCCAAACGCAATCAAAGTCGTTCTTCTGCTGTTGCTCACTGCGTGCGCAACCAGTACTACCCAAACGGTGGAAGAAGCAGGCGGTGCCCAAGTACAAATTTTACCTCCACAAGAGCTCTACGGTGAGTTGTTCGACAATGTCACATTAACGTATTATGCTGTAAGATGGCATCCTATGCCCGGCCGCTGCCGCATGGGGATGCGGCCACCTTTGCCAACCCGGCCCGCATCGCGGCCGGGATCGGCGGCACGCTGAACTTCTTCGCGAGCGCGTGCTGCGTCGCGATGATCGTCGCCATCGTCGGCATACCACACTTCTTCTACTCGGACGCGAGCTCCATCCCGGCGTGGCTTC
>CAZQDI010000108.1:0-13865 GCA_964591785.1 uncultured Roseivirgaceae bacterium | reverse complement strand
ATATCCAATCCATTTGGTACGGTCTTCAATCCGCACTCTATTTTCAAAATTCTCGCCGGCAAGATCGATCATCATGATACCATCGAAAATGACGGCGTGCATTATCATTGGGATGCGCATGGAGAAATTTCCAGCCTTAAATCAGAAAACCTCCAAAAGCTGACTAAACAGAAGATATACGAGTCGTATGAGTTTATTCAAAAAGCCAAATGGCTCTTCATCACTTTTGGAACTGCCTGGGTATATCGCTACAGAAAGACGGGTGAGATTGTTGCCAATTGTCACAAGGTGCCTAACAATGAGTTTTTTAAGGAACTCCTCACTATTGAAGATATTGCCGATTCTTTCCGAAGCTTCAAAAAAGACCTGACCAGCACCAACCCTTACATTAATATCGTCTTGACGGTTAGTCCTGTCAGGCATGTTAGTGACGGATTAGTTGAAAATAATAGAAGCAAGGCAAGACTTTTAGAATCTGTGCATGATATGGTAGATCGCTTTGAAAATGTGGCTTATTTTCCGGCATACGAAATCATGAATGATGAACTCCGTGACCATCGATTTTACAATGAAGACATGATACATCCCACTCAACAAGCGGTGGATTATGTATGGAAAAAATTTACTGAAGCATATTTCGATGAAGAGACACTTGCCTATTTGAAAAAGTGGAACAAGATAAAAAATTCATTAAGCCACAGGCCATTTCAACCCCATTCAAACGCCCATCAAAAATTTCTCAAAGCAACTCTGAAGGAACTGGAATCGTTAAACAAGAGAGTCAATATGAGTAATGAAATTAAGCTGGTGAAGTCACAGCTAATATGAAGAAAATAGCAGTTCTAGTCCTTCTTTGTGCTTGTACAAATCCTTCCTCGATGAACTCTCAAAATGAACTTAGCAACTCAAGTTCGCCGTATCTTCAACAGCATGCCGAAAATCCAGTACATTGGAAAGAATGGAGCGCGAAGACTCTTTCAAAGGCATTAGAACAAGATAAACCCATCTTGGTAAGTATTGGTTACAGCAGTTGCCATTGGTGTCATGTGATGGAAAAGGAATCCTTTGAAGACACTGCCGTCGCCAGATTGATGAATGAGAATTTCATCAACATCAAGGTAGATAGAGAAGAAAGACCTGATGTCGATCAAATATATATGGATGCGGTACAGACCATGGGATTGAATGGCGGTTGGCCTCTGAATGTATTTCTAACACCCGATCAGAAACCATTCTACGGAGGAACCTACTTTCCTAGAGACGGATGGGTAAACTTACTCACTAACATCAATGAAGCATTTGAAAACAATAGAGAAAAAATCAATGAGTCCGCCGAAGCCTTCACTGAAAACCTTCGACTAAATGAAACGGTAAAGTACAAACTCGAAGGTAAAGAGTACAAACTTTCTTCTGATGAAATCGACAGTGCCTACCAACTCCTCGCGGCAAATTTTGACACCGTAGATGGAGGTGTGAAGAAGTCACCCAAGTTTCCCATGCCAGCCGTCTGGCAATACCTCTCCACTCACCATCTGGTAACTAATAATCAGCAAGCCAAAGACCACTTGATTTTCACCTTGGAGAAAATTGCTTCCGGAGGTATCTATGATCACATTGGCGGTGGATTTGCACGATACAGTACAGATGAAGAATGGCATGTCCCCCATTTCGAAAAAATGCTCTATGACAATGGTCAGTTATTGAGTCTGTATGCCAATGCTTATAAGTTGTCGAAAAAAAGTGAATTCAAGGAAGTCATTCTTGAAACAATATCATGGCTCAAGAGAGAAATGCTAGATGAAAGCTTTGGGTTTTACGCCGCATTGGATGCAGACAGCGAGGGTCAAGAAGGTAAGTTTTATGTCTGGCAATTTGAAGAAGTTCGAGAACTGGTACCTCCCGAACATCTGGACCTCATAGTAGAACTTTATGATATCAAACCCTCGGGAAACTGGGAAGGAACTAATGTTTTAAGAGTTATTCATGATCGGTACGAACTAATTGAAAAGTTCGAAATCAATCCCGAAACATTTGCTTCTGTAATCAGAAACTTCAAAGAAAGCGCCCTGGCCAGTAGAAACAAAAGAATTAGACCAGGTTTAGATGACAAAATAATTGCAGGGTGGAACGGGCTTGCCCTCTCGGGTTTATTGGAAAGCTACCAAGCACTACAAGACTCTTCAATTCTCCTACTTGCAGAAAAGAATGCATCATTCATTCGCAGGAACATGGTGAAGAACGGAATGCTACAGAGGTTTCCAAACCAAGATATGGAGGGATTTCTGGAAGACTATGCTGCCGTGATCCAGGCGTTCATCAAATACTACGAGACTACCTTAGACCAGTCTTTTCTGGCTACCGCGTATGCGCTTCTTGATCGGGTTGAGGAACAATTCTATGACGACGCAGAAAACCTATACTTTTTTACTGGTAATGAAGCGCAAGGTCTAATTGCTCGCAAGAAAGAACTCTTTGATAATGTAATTCCTTCTTCCAATTCAATCATGGCCTGGAACCTGGTGCATTTAGGGACTCACTTTTATAACGATCAACTGGTAGAAAAAGGGAAGTCCATTGTAGCGCAAGTAAGAAGTTTAATTCTTGAAGAACCAGAGTACATGAGTAATTGGGCCCAGCTATCGATGGAATTGTCCAGCTCTTTTGCTGAAATTGTGGTGATAGGTCCTGAAGCTAGCTCTTTTGTAAATGAGATAAACCAACTTTTTCTTCCGAATAAGATCGTGACAGGCAGTATGAAGCTATCAGAAAATCCCCCTTTCACTGCAAAATCGCTAATGAATGATCAAACCACCATCTACGTTTGTTTTGACAAATCTTGTAAGCGACCCGTGAATTCTGTCGCAGAGGCGCTTGAACAACTTTAATCCAATTAGTTGGTAGATTAGCTTAAATGAGCAGATTTGCTGAGGTAATATTGCCCCTTCCTTTAGAAGGAACATTCACTTATCGCCTACCGGATGCCCTTGAAGTTAAGCCCGGATCGCGGGTTATTGTCCCTTTTGGGAAAATAAAAAGGCACACCGGAATTGTCCTGGCCACCCACCAGAAAAAGGAAGTTCAGTTCGATCCAAAACCAATTCTAGATGTTTTAGACGACAAGCCACCAGTAAATGACCATCAACTGAATTTTTTCAATTGGATGGCTCGCTACTACATGAGCACTCTGGGCGAGGTAATTAATGCAGCACTGCCTGCAGCATTAAAACTGTCGAGCGAATCCTACATTAGCATGAATTCAATGCTGGACTTGGGCAACGTGGATGTGGGTATGAAAGAGTGGCAACTACTGGAAACCCTCCAGAAGGGAGACATATCAATTAGAGAGGCTGGAGAAGTAATGGGTCTAAAAAATCCGCATAGAATTATCAAATCCCTATCTGAAGGGGGATATATCGACTTATATGAGAAAATCAAGGACAAGTACGTCCCCAAGAAGCTCAAAAAATTACGTATCCATGCTGATTGGATCGACGAAATACAGCTAGAAGCTTTACTCAATAAGCTTGAAACAAAACCTAAACAGCAGGAGGTGATCTTAGCATACTTGAGAGAGGTTCCGATATTGGAGTTTCCCAAAAGCAACGTCATAGGAATCGGCAAGTCAGAATTGTTAAAAGACGACATAAGTACGTCCTCACTTAAAACGCTCATCAAAAATGGAATCCTGGAAGAATGGGAAGAAGTTGTTGCTAGAATACCGAACAAAGAACATCCCCTAGCAACCACCAAAATTCATTTAAGTAACAAGCAACAGAAAGCAGTGTCGGATTTGAAGGTTTCGTTTCAATCAGGTGCCACCACTTTACTTCATGGAGTTACTGGGAGTGGTAAAACGGAGGTTTACATCTCTTTGATTCAGGAACAGCTTTCAAAAGGCAAACAGGTTCTCTACCTCCTTCCTGAAATAGCACTGACCACTCAGATAATATCCAGATTGCAACGAGTCTTTGGAAGTAACTCACTGGGCATCTATCACTCCAGGTATTCGGATAACGAACGTGTAGAAGTTTGGAAAAAGGTCATGGAAAATGAGGTTTCATTTGTTGTCGGAGTTCGAAGTGCCGTTTTCCTGCCATTTAATCAACTGGGATTAATCATTGTTGATGAAGAGCACGAACCGAGTTATAAGCAACATGACCCATCTCCAAGGTATCATGCTCGTGACTCAGCAATTTTCTTAGCAACCCTACATAAGGCCCAAGTAGTACTTGGAACAGCGACTCCGTCAATGGAAACCTACAAAAATGTAGATGATGGTAAGTATGGGTTAGTGGAACTTCTGGAAAGATATGATGGAGCGTATGAGCCTTCCATATCCTTTATCAATATGATTAAGGCAAAAAAACAAAAGAGGCTTCAGGGAAATTTCAGCACGAATCTGGTTGATGAAATTGAAAAATCATTGGAGAGAAAAGAGCAAGTAATCGTTTTCCAAAACCGACGCGGCTATGCATCATACATCTCCTGTGACAACTGCGGTACAGTTCCAAAATGTCCAAGCTGTTCTGTCAGTTTGACTTACCATCAATACAACCATAAGCTTGTCTGCCATTACTGTGGTTTTAACCAGTCAATGTACTCCGACTGTCTTCATTGTGGAAGTACTGAGCTGAGGCAAATCGGATTTGGTACGGAAGAACTTGAAGAAGAATTGAAGCTTCTATTCCCTAGCGCAATCATTCAACGCATGGATCTGGACACCACACGTTCCAAGTACAGTTACCACCGAATTATCGAGGCTTTTGAAGAAGGAGAAATCGATATCTTGGTTGGTACACAAATGATTAGCAAAGGTCTGGACTTCGGTCGAGTCAATTTAGTTGGAATCTTAGATAGCGACAGACTCATTCACTTTCCAAATTTTAGGTCGCATGAGCGTGCCTATCAGTTAATCACTCAAGTGAGTGGCCGCTCAGGAAGGAAATCTAAAGAAGGGCAGGTTCTGATTCAGACAAACGATCCTGACCAGTCGCTTCTGCATAGGATCAAAAATCAAGATTTCAGCAGTTTCTATCGCTGGGAGTTGACCGAAAGAGAGCATTTCCACTATCCACCATTTAGTAGAATCATTACCATAACTTTCAAGCATCGTGACAAGCATATTTCTTTTCAAGCTGCCAATTTCTACTTCCATGAAATCACCAAGACCATGGTAAATCAAAAAATAGTGGGACCTGTTGAACCCTTAATCGGGAAAATAAGAAATCAATACCTGCACGAGATAACGTTGAAATTAGATAAACATGGTATTAACTTACCCGCCATTAAAGAATACCTTAAAGCAGTAGAAAAAATGTTGAAGTCAATGCCTGCTTTTAAGGGTGTTGGCGTGGTATTTGACGTGGACCCTATATAATGAACCATCCTTTCATTTTTCTGCTGATTTTAGTGCTCATAGGTTCTTGCGACCCTTGTTCTGAGTGTAGCGAACCACTTGTGGTGGAACCGACTGTAGAGATGATCTTTATCAATCAAGACAGTATTGTTGCAATTGATGATAGTTTGTCTGTGATTGCCTTCAATGATTCCAGTCTATTAGCAAACATAGATTCATTGACATTGCTCAATGATAGCCTGACCATCATTCTGGATTCCATATCCAATGGCGGAATCCTTGAAACAGAAAAACTTAGTCTAGAATCACTCATTCTTCTCAGGCAAGCTGATTCTGCCCTTTTCGCTACTTTAAATAAAGATGCAGATTCAATCAGTACGATCTTAATTGCAACAAAATCAACAATTAATGAAGGTTTTCTTCTAATAGAGCAAATAGAGATTGTTGAATCGAATGGCCTTATCACCTACAGTGATAGTGCAAACTCGTGGGATCTGCCACTATTGTTTGATGGTAACCAGACCTCTTATGATTTGACAATTTCTGAAAGTGTGTTTTCTATTTCACTTTCCTATGAAACATTCACGGAAGTAAGCGAAGAACGAGAAATCACCATCCGAGCATCAGACATTTCGATACTCAATACTATTGGATTCGATAGTTTAATTAATTGTGAAACAAATTGCGTAGATGGAAATGCGAGCTTCACTTTTTATTTCTAGCTGCTTCGCTGTCCTATTTGGTCTGGCGCAGGAATTAGATTCGACTTCGGTGAGTGCTCCTGCATCCGATGATTCTACAATGATTCTACTCGATAACGTTGTACAAGCTTCCAACGATTCGATTCTAGTCAAAAAAAAGTTTTTAAGCGTTGAGCCTTACCTTGATCTTAGTAAGCTGGCTACCATTCCCTTTGACTTCGAAACAAAGTATGAAGGCGGACTCGAACTACGTTTCTTTGAGCAGTATTCATTTTATGCAGAGGTAGGTTCTATCACTACTTCTCCGGAAGGTGCTTACAGAAACGGAGTTTATGAAAGTAGTGGCACCTACTTTAGGTTAGGAGCTGGGTTAGTAGGGCCTCTGGACCCGGCCCATGATATTGGGATTTCATTCCGATATGCTATTTCAAACTTTGATGAAACCGGGAGTATCTTTATTGATAGTCCAAGTCAGGCCCAACCAGATTTTGTACGAAGAATCAACAGATCAGACCTAAGCGCGTCATGGTGGGAGCTCGTCCTCTATTCCGACAGGAAATTGCTAGAGTCTTCAGATCTATTATGGTTTGGCCTTAACCTAAGACTGCGCATTTTAGCTAATTATGATGTGCAAGCTGTGCCGGATGTCTATGCGATACCAGGGTATGGCCGAGCTTTTGACAAGACAATTCCGGCAGCAAATTTCTTTCTTAAGGTCAAATTCTAAGTACCTCTATTTGAGGCTTTTGCTTATAGAAAATTTAAAAGTTGCTCCTTTCCCCAGCTCGGATTCGACCCAGACTCTGCCTCGATGCAATTCTGCAACCCGTTGGCAGTGAGCCAGCCCAATCCCAAACCCCTCAAAAGCATCTCTGCTATTGAGTCGTTGGAAGATTTGGAAGATTTTTTCTTTATGAATCGAATCAATTCCTATTCCATTATCTGCAATGGAAAAGATCCATTCGTGTTTGTCTTCAACTAGACTTATTGAGATTTCCGGAATTACCGATGGTTTGCTGAATTTCAACGCATTGCCAAGAAAGTTGAGGAAGGCAGATCTCAATTCAATAGGATAACCAATCACATGAGGCATTTTAGCAATCTGAATTTTTGCTTGAATTAATTCTATCTGACCTTTCAAATCGCTCAAAACGTCTTTTAAAATATTACCCATATCAACTTTCTGCAAGTTTTGATTTTTTCCTAACCTACTATAATCAAGCAGGCCACTTACCTGCCTTGACATCCTGAAACTACTTTCATGAATGAACCTGACGATTTCCAAACTTTCTTGGTCTGGATCATCTTTGTATTTCGATTCGAGCAATTCAGCTAGGCTAATTATCGTTCTGATTGGTTCTTGTAAATCGTGGCTGGCTACGTAGGCAAACCTTTCTCTTAATTTAGTTCTCTCCAACTCGACTTTGGTATCCTCTAGCCTATTCGCCATTTGTTGAAGATCAATTGAATACCTCCTCACAATACTAGAGGTCACTTTATACCCCAGTAGTCCAAAAAATAAAATTAGGACGATTACTAAGTAAATAGAGCGCCTAACTGCGGTGGTAATGGTTCTAAACCTGTCTCGTCCCAATAACTCATACTCTTTTACAATTGCATCCATTTCAGGAAGAAATGTGGCTTCAAATTCAAGCAGCTTCGGCTTTAGCCGGCTTGGTCTGCTTTTCAGAATCACAGCTTCGCTAACCTGTAGCAGATTGTTTAGACTTACTTCCAATTTATCAAAGGCCTTATCGATATCTTCAGATGATATGTTCAAGTTAGCCTCCTTTAGCTCTTGGTGTGATTTCCGGAACAGTTGATTCAATGAGTCCAAATGATTAAATCTTGTGGGATTCAAAGTGTCTTGCATGATCAAAAGTGCAGTTTTGGAAATGTTCTGACTGAGCATTCTTTGTCTACCCGATATATTGATGACATATGAAATGTCTTCTTTTTCACTAATCAGACTAGATAGGTAGTGCTGAAGTACAAATACACTCGAACCGAGCGAAAGTGTTGATAGAAGAAAAAGAACTAACAGTTGATGGCTTAATCTCTTGAAACGGGCTCCATAAATGTCCTGATTCGTTTGATCATTCAAAATAGAGACATTTTATTTCTTATTTATATTGATCATCCAGTAGCTGTTCAATGTAGTCTGCCTTTAGTGGTTTACTAAAAAAGGAATGGACATTTTCATTGTTTGCCGCCATTTTGGCATCATCCGGATTGATACTGGTAGTGAGCATGGCAACGACTATATTTTCTTTTCTATCGTCAGGCAGTTTGTCATATCTATCTAAGAACTCCCAACCATTCATTCCTGGCATATTGATATCAAGAAAAATGATACCCGGTTTTGGGCATTCATTTTCATCTTGGAATGGTTCAAATCCTTCAAGATAGTCTAGAGCACTTTCGCCGCTCTCGCAAGTTTGTATATGCGTATCCACTTTAGAGCTTTGGATAATCTTTCGATGGATGAAGTTGGTTGGAGGATCATCATCAACCAACATAATACATTCCAATCCGGGATATTTTTTCATTAGTATTCAATAGACATGGTAAAAGCTACTAGTCACAATTAATTATTCCAAGATTTGTTTTGAAAATCACAAAATTGATAACCACAATTATCTATTATTAGGTGCTACTATATTTGGTCAATTCTTAATTGCATTGCTGCACGGACTTCAAGTACTCTATCTCTAACGTTCTTGTAAGCTTGGTTCTTTGCTCCATAAAGGTAGCGATAGGAGTAAATCATGTTCTGAAATAACAGTTCCTCAAAAAAATCATCTTCCACCCCGTTCTTGCCATTAAAACGAACATTTTCCATAAAGAAGGGCTTGATAAAGTTACTTACATGATCGTCTAATGCCTGATCATATTGACTGGTGCCACGATAATACTGCTCATAAAGTTCTACCAATTGGTTTCTTAGATCAAATTCTTTTATTAGGTCCATTTTCCCCGAGGCTTTCAGTGATTCATAGATTGTTCTCTGAGCCACGAAGGGTGGATTGTATTGGATGATCAAGACATCATTTCTAAGCTTTGTCAGATCTTCGTAGCCATTGTTTTTTACACCCTCGATTAGCGAAACCGTTGCTTCAATGATCAAATCATTAAACTTAATTAGCGTATCTAGGGCCGCAATATCGGCGTCAAGATCTGCTGCCAGACCCTCTAAGTACTCCTTCTCCTGCGTTTGCGCTCTTTTCTCAGAGCTATACTGGTCTAAGTAAAAAGCGATACTTATACCCAGCACCACGACGAGCAGGTTAGCAATATGATCCAGCCAGTTTATTCTTTTCATTAAAATCTAATGCTACAATTTTTTGAGTCCTTTGGTCTCAGATTTGTCATTGACTTCAAACAAACTGATTGCATAACCACCACCCGGAGCACAATACTGGCTCAATTTTGACCTCCCTGTCACCACATATCTCCTCACCTCATATGCCTTGGGGTTACTTTCCCAATGTGCATTTTTCTTATCTGAGTAGATTGTTGCGATATATTTCTTCGTTGGATCAAGAAAACCAAAACTGATCGTACTTGTTCTTGGCTCCTCGTCGTTGGTTCTACCCACAAACCAATTGTTTGAGTCTTTGGCCTTTCTTGCATAAGTAATGTAATCCCCAGGTTCTGCCTCGAGCACTTTTGTATCGTCCCAATCAATGGCTACATCCTTGATAAACTGGAAGGCATCCATATGCTGAAGATAATGTTCTGGTAAATCTGCCGCCATCTGCAATGGACTATACATGGTAACATAAAGTGCGAGCTGGCGTGCGATAGTCGTTCGCACTCTGGAGCCGTTTTCCGGATTGAGCTTGCTTACATCTGTTTCAAATATTCCAGGAGTATAATCCATCGGACCGCCGATTAATCTTGTGAACGGCAATATCGTGGTATGGTCAACATTATTTCCCCCGAAAGCCTCATACTCTGTGCCTCTAGCAGACTCATTGCCAATTAGATTAGGGTAAGTTCTTGAAAGCCCTGTAGGTCTTACTGCTTCATGAGCATTCACCATAATTTGATACTCAGCAGCTTTTAAGAGTGCGTACAAATAATGATTATTCAACCACTGACTATAATGGTGCTCTCCTCGCGGAATCATTTTACCTACATAACCACTTTTGACTGAATTATAGTTGTTATCGACCATGAACTGATACGCCTCATCCATTCTTCGTTCGTAGTTCCGAACAGATCCCGAAGTTTCATGATGCATCATCATTCGTATGCCTTTTCCCTTGGAATAATCTCTAAGTTCGGCCACATCGAAATCGGGATATGGAGTCAGAAAATCAAAAACGTTATCTTTTGATTTATCAAACCAGTCTTCCCAACCCACGTTCCAACCTTCCACCAAAACTGCGTCAAACCCATGTTCTGCAGCAAAGTCAATATGTCTCTTCACATGTTCCGTATTTGCGGCATGCCGTCCATTTGATTCTTCAGACTCAAAATCTGTAATCCCTAGTTTGACACTTGGAAGGTCGGTATATGCCCATGAACTCTTCCCGGTAATCATTTCCCACCATACTCCAATGTATTTTACTGGTTTGATCCAACTGACATCTTCAAAAGCCAATGGTTCATTTAGGTTTAAAGTCATGGAGGACAATAGAATATCTGCCGCATTCTTACTTGCAATAACTGTTCTCCAGGGAGAAACTGCGGGCGCTTGCAGGTACCCCTTATCTCCTATTACATCTGGCGTCAGGTGAGATTCAAACACAAAAGTTTCATCGTCCAAATCAAGGTGCATGCAAGAATATTCAATCAAAGCGGCCTCATGCAGATTGATGTAGGTACCTTCGTTTGACTTCATCATCAAAGCCGTCTGTACTCCTGTGGTAGAAAAGGTCTCTTGTGAAACATTTGCCGTTACCGCTGATTCATGCAGTCCTCTAATCTCTGAAAGCTTTGAAGTCGTATAATCATACTCTTGGGTATCGTAGTCTCCCGGAATCCACCATGCTTTATGATCACCTGTCATAGCGAATTGTGTGTGCTCTTCTTTGATGATGAAGTAGGTGAGATTTGGTTGCTCCGGAAATTCATAACGGAATCCAAGACCTTCATCAAAAAGTCTGAAACGAATAATTAACGCTCTTTCAGTCGTCTCCTGTAGTAGGTTTACTTCAAGCTCATTGTAGTTATTTCTAATTTCTTTAAATTCTCCCCAGACGGGCTTCCAGGTCTCATCAAAGCTTGATTGCTTCGTGCTGGTCAAGACAAAAGCATCCAATAAATCTTCTGAATCCTTCAACTCAAAACCTAATTTGCTTGGCAGAATGATTGCTTCTTCGCCCATCGACAAGGAGTAGATGGGTACACCCTCTTCCAGTGAGAACTTTAACGCGAATTTGCCGTCGGGCGATTTTATGGTCTGCGCTGAAGAGCACAAAATAGTGAAAACTGAAATCGAAAAAATGGTACAGAAGGTGCGTGCTTTTTTCATAATTAATCCTTGAAGTGTCTAGCTAAAATAGCCTATAGATGGAATTAAAAGGAAAGATTAGTGAAGGATACCCAACAATATTTTCTGGCTTACATATATAATACGATTCGAAGGTCTAAAGCCTTCTCTTGATGAGAAATAAGATCAATGCAGACCCGATCAAACAAAGAAGCTAGGAAATAGTGGCTCCATTGATTGCATCATCTCCAGGACTAACTGCGACCAACTTACCATCGGGATTCTCTGCGAAAAGTAACATTCCCTGGGACTCAATACCCATAATTTTTCTTGGAGCTAAATTGGCCATCACGGTAACTTTCTTCCCAATCATCTCCTCCACTTTAAAGTGCTTCGCCACTCCACTCAAAATAGTCCTAGTTTCAAAGCCCAAATCCACTGAGAACTTTAGCAGCTTATTGGATTTTTCTACCTTTTCAGCAGCTTTTATTTCCCCTGCTCTTAAGTCCATTTTGATAAAATCATCAAAAACAATTTCAGACTTCAATTCCGCAAGATCAGGTGCAGTCTCTTCTAATTCATTCATTTTTTTAGTCTCCATCAATTTGTTGATTTGGGCTTCAACCATATCGTCATCAATCTTCTCAAATAGCAGTTTTGCATCATTAATTACATGACCACTTTTAATCAACTCAATTGACCCAGCATGTGCCCATTTTAGTGGTTCAATGTTAAGGATATGAAAAAGTTTTTCCGAGGTGAAAGGAAGAAATGGTTCACTGAGGATTGCTAGGTTCGCACTGATCTGAAGCGCAATATTCAAGACAGTCTCAACCCTCCTTTTATCTTCTTTGATTATTTTCCAGGGTTCCGTATCAGCCAGGTATTTGTTTCCTGCCCTAGCAAGCTCCATTAGCTGAAACAGTGCATCTCTAAATTTAAATTGATCCAAAGATTGAGCAATCTTGTCTGGTGCATCTTCAACCAGTTCCAGCACTTCTTGATCAATTGGCTGGATTTCATTGGTTTTGGGAAGTACCCCATCAAAATACTTATGAGTTAAAACCACAGCTCTGTTCACAAAATTTCCAAAAATGGCAACTAGCTCACTATTATTCCTAGTTTGAAAATCCTTCCACGTGAAATCATTATCCTTAGTCTCCGGAGCATTTGCTGTTAAAACATACCGTAGCACATCCTGCTTCTCTGGAAAGTCTTTTAGGTACTCATGTAGCCAAACTGCCCAATTTCTGGATGTAGAAATCTTGTTATTTTCAAGATTCAAAAATTCATTCGCAGGCACATTATCAGGAAGCACATACTCCCCATCAGCCTTGAGAATTGAAGGGAAAATAATACAGTGGAAGACAATATTATCTTTTCCAATGAAATGCAACAATCTTGTGTCTTTTGCCTTCCAGTAGTCTTCCCAGTTTTTGTTATGATCGATGGCCCACTGCTTAGTTGCTGAAATATATCCTATTGGCGCATCAAACCAGACATACAGCACCTTCCCCTCACTTTCGCCAACAGGAACAGGAATCCCCCATTTTAAGTCACGAGTGATAGGGCGCGGTTTAAGTCCATTATCAATCCAACTCTTACACTGTCCGTAAACATTTGGCTTCCATTCTTTGTGCTCCTCAAGGATCCACTTCTTCAGCCAAGGTTCATATTCATCTAGCGGCAGATACCAATGCTTAGTCGCTTTCATGACCGGAGCCTCACCGCTAAGCATTGACCTCGGGTTCTTTAGCTCCGCAGGACTCAATGTGGAGCCGCAATTCTCGCATTGATCGCCATAAGCGTCATGAAAACCACATACCGGACATGTGCCTTTTATATACCTATCAGCCAAAAACTGACCTTCATTTTCATCAAAAAACTGTTCCGAAGATTCGACTTTAAACTTGCCCTGAGCCTCCAATTTCTTAAAGAAGTCTGCTGCAGTTTCATGATGCAGTTTTGAGGAAGTTCTATGGTAGATATCAAAACTGATTCCGAATTCTTCAAAAGACTCTTTGATTTGATTGTGGTAATAATCTACGACCTCCTGTGGTTGTTTGCCCTCTTTTCTTGCCCGTAATTCTATAGCCACTCCATGTTCGTCTGATCCACATACCCAAACAACATCCTCCCCTTTGTTTCTAAGGTAGCGAACGTAGATATCAGCAGGGATGTAAACACCAGCTAGGTGCCCGATGTGGATGGGGCCATTCGCATAAGGAAGTGCCGAAGTGACCGTGGTTCTTTTGTAAGTAGTGCTCATATGAATTGGAGCGCAAATATAGTTTTGATAATACGTACTATAGTGCAATAGACAATTCTTCTATCTACTTTTGCGGCAAAATTTTTAGCGGACTAGTAG
>CAZQDI010000107.1:306-13937 GCA_964591785.1 uncultured Roseivirgaceae bacterium | reverse complement strand
TTCACGGTCACAGAGGGAGATGTTACCATAGATTATTATGCAGAAACTGATAGAACCACGGTTGTCAACCTGACCAACCATTCCTACTTTAATCTATCCGGAAATTTTGGATCCAGCATTTTTGACAGCCACAGCCTTGAGCTAAATGCTGAACGATATCTGCCAGTCGACGCATATCAGATACCCATTGAAACATTTTCTTCGGTGGAAAGTACTGATTTTGATTTTCGGAATTTTAGAGCTTTAACTTTGAGAAAAGTTGATCAAGAATTGTTCGGATTTGATCACTGCTTTGAACTTAAGAAAACCGGAGAATCTCAATTTGCTGCCAAGCTGGAAGAGTCATTTAGTGGAAGGGTGCTTTATGTGGAAACCACAGAGCCTAGTATTCAACTGTATACGGGAGATAATCTGGACGGAAAGCAAAATGGCAAGGGATTTACATTTCGTCGCCACGCAGGTCTTTGTTTAGAAACACAACATTTTCCTAATAGCCCAAACCGATCTGAATTTCCCAGTACGCTACTGGAACCGGGAGACTTATATGAATCAAAAACAATTTTTAGATTCAGGTAATAGAGCAGAAACTGATTTACAAGCACTGAAAGTTCAGCTTTTTAATCTTCTCCTTTTCTATTCAGGTTGAATCTCCTAGGGAAATTTACAGAGTTTTTTTGGCAGATAATTGTTTTATCAACCAAAGATAACGTACCCTTCACAGTGGCAAATGTTTGCATTTTAGCATATTGATACCGTCTATCTAAGGTTGATGCTAAAAAAGCTATATTATCAGAATGTTAAGTAGTAACTTCATTCCTAAATGTCAGTCTTTCTGCGGCTGATTTATGGATCAACTATTGCAAAACGCTATGAAACGATTTTTGCTTTGCTTGTTTTTTTTGTCTCCACTTGCCATTGCTGCTCAAAAGGTTTATTTGATTGGAGATGCGGGCGAGCCTAACGATCCCGATCAAAACCTGATGCTGTTGGAGGAGCAAATTAGGACGGCTCAAAAGGATGATATTCTCATCTTTTTGGGAGATAATTTATATCCAAAAGGTATGCCTGAACTTGAGCACCCAGCCAGACAGGAAATGGAAGCTAAATTGATTCCACAATTGGAATTAATAAAGAAATTTCCAGGTAGATCCTACCTTATTCCTGGTGACCGTGATTGGGCAAAAGGTAAAAAGCATGGCTGGGAGCGTGTGAGGTCCATGGCGGACTTCGTCCAGGAGGACCTTGGGGGAGATGAGTTCTTTTTTCCGCAAGACGGGTGCCCTGGTCCCATCGAATTTGCCGTCAACGCAAACTTCACCATAGTTCTGATCGATACACAGTACTTCCTTCATCGGTGGGATAAACCAGGTGAAGCAAGCGAATGCAATAATAAATCGACGATTGAAGCTTTGGATGATCTGAATGAGATTATTAAGCGAAATCGTGGAAAACACATCTTGCTGGCTGGGCATCATCCCATGTTTACCTATGGGCCACACCATGGGAACCTGAGTTTTAAGGATCAACTTAAGCCGATCCCGGTATTAGGTAGTCTTCAACCTCTTTTTAGGAGGACCATTGGAGGTAATCAGGACAATACCAACCTCCGATACAGAGCAGTAATGAAGCAGATCTTATTGAGTATGAAGCAAGCCGAGCATGTAATTTATGCTTCAGCCCATGAACATTCTTTGCAGCTCATCGAGCGGGAAGGTCATCATTTTATCGTGAGTGGTTCTGGTTCGAAGACGTCCCATGTGAAACAAGGTCGATACTCAAAATTCGCAAAAAGTGAAAAAGGATTCGCAGTCCTTGATGTAGCCGGGTCAGGCGAGGCTTCTGTCAAATTCTATGGGGAGGAGCAGGATCCACTTTTTAAGCAACAACTATACTCGAAGGAGTTAAAAGCACCTGAGGAACCAAAAGATGTTGTAACATTTAGCGACAGCACCGTAACACGTGTAGCTAGCAATAAATACACTCGAAAAAGTAAGAAAAATGTATGGATGGGATCGAACTATCGGGACGTGTGGAGCCTTCCAATTACGTTTGATGTTTTTGACATCGGCAAAGAAAGAGGGGGGCTGAAAATCCTTAAAAAAGGCGGTGGACTTCAGACTCTTTCATTACGAATGGAAGCAGAGGATGGAAGGCAATATGTCTTGAGGTCCATCGAAAAGTACCCGGAGAAAGCGTTGCCGCCAGCGCTCAGAAATACGTTTGCAAAAGATGCGATTGAGGATCAGATTTCAGCATCCCATCCATATGCTGCATACATCATTCCTCCCCTGGCGGATGCTGCAAATATCTACCATGCTAATCCAAAACCAGTTTTTATTCCGGATGATGCTCGTTTCGGGCAGTTTCGCAGCACGTTCGGAGGAATTCTGGCCCTCTACGAGGAACGGGCAAATAGAGCTTCGGCCGGCGATTCACACTTCGGGGGAGGTGATGACGTTGATGGAACCTTGACCGCACTTGAAAACTTGAGAAAAGACAATGACAATTCAGTGGATCAGGAATGGGTGGTCCGGACGAGACTTTTTGATATGTTGATTGGCGATTGGGACCGGCATGATGATCAATGGAGGTGGGTGCAGTTTGATGATGATGATCGAAGCGTCTACCGTCCGATTCCCAGAGATCGTGATCAGGCTTTTTACATCAATGAAGGAATTCTTCCTTCTATTGTATCAAGAAAGTGGGCAGTTCCCATGGGCGAAGGGTTTAATGAAGATGTTCGCTGGTCGCCTGGGTTCAATAAGAGTGCACGCTTCTTTGACCGAAGCTTCATGAACGAATTGGAATGGGATGATTGGGAAGTTGCAATCGCTTATTTGCAATCGAATGTTACGAACCAGGTAATTGAAGATGCGGTGGGTCTATGGCCCGATAATGTCCAAGAGCTGACTGGGGAACGAGTCAGCAGGACCTTAAAAGCAAGGCGGAAAAATATGCCGGGGTATGCAAGGAAGTTGTATGAGTTCCTTGCCAGGGAAGTAGAGGTGGTGGGGTCTGATAAGCATGAATACTTTTCCGTGGATCATCTGAGCGCAAATGAAACTCGGGTGACAGTACAGAAAAGAAGGAAGGATGGCACGCTCGAGCATACCATGTTTGATCGAACTTTCAAGTCGGAGGAAACCAAAGAAGTTCGGCTCTATGGTTTGGATGGTGAAGACGTTTTTGAAGTCGGAGGGGTTAGCAATCCGGGAATTAAGGTTCGAATCATTGGAGGGACGGATAGAGATTTGGTAAAAAACCAAAAAGGGGAGGAACGATTGCGAAAGTTGAAAGTATATGACCGTTTGAAAAGCACTGAAGTAGTGGGCAATTCCAAAGGGATTCTTAAGTTGAGCGATCACCCTGAAATAAATAGATATAATCGGACCGACTTCAAGTATGACGCTTTACTTCCCATAATCATTCTCGGTGCCAATCCGGACGATGGCCTTTTTATCGGAGGTGGGTTTAACTATACTAAAAATGGATGGCGAAAAGACCCATTTGCTTCACAACATGTATTCACAGCTAAACGGTCACTGGCTACTGATGCCTTTGGGGTCAATTACTCAGCAACTTGGACGGATGTACTGGGCAAATGGGATCTTCGACCCCGCTTGATTCTAGAGCAACCTTTTGGTGTCAACAATTATTTTGGATTAGGAAATGAAACGGTTTTTCGGAAAGGGCAATTTCAAGGAGATGATGAAAACGACATTGACTTTTATCGATACCAACAAGAACGTGTTGAAGCTGATGCGGATCTGGTCAAAAATCTTGGAGCTTTGGGGAGCCTTACGGTGGGCACCGGATTTAGGTCCATTAAGGTAAGACGAAATTCAGATCGTTTCATTGGCGATGACAGTGTTACTGGTGCTGGAAGTGCACAAGTATTTAATACTAATTCGTACTTAAAGGCCAAAATTGGTCTTTCTGTTGATACACGGACGAATAAGATCATTCCTCAAGACGGAATCTTAGCTTCAGCCGCCATCGAGCATCTGGAAGCGTTGACCACCCATTCGCAAAGTGTGACCAGATTGAGCGCAGATTGGTCCTTTTATTTGAGCTTTAAGCTACCAAGTAGTGTGGTAATCGCAAATCGGTTCGGTACAGCTCACAACATCGGAGATTATGAGTTTTTTAATGCTAATATATTAGGAGGGCGCACCAACTTAAGAGGATTTCGAATGACTCGCTTTTATGGTGACACTTACTTTTATCATAATATTGACCTCCGTTTGAAGCTGTTTTCATTCCGTAGTTACATTTTTCCGGGGCAATTTGGCATTCTGGCCTTTCATGATACCGGTAGGGTTTGGATTGATGGTGAGAGTTCCAATACATGGCACACGGGAAAAGGATTCGGAATCTGGATTACTCCAATCAACCAGTTTGTTTTGAATCTGAACTATGGATTTGGAGGTGATGAGAATATTCCGTCATTCTACTTTGGGTTTTTCTTTTAAGAGCATGAACCAGGCATCACTTTTTGCGACTTAAGCTCCTTCTTTTGTGAAAATTGGTAAAAATTAACATCCCAACGAGCTCCATTAGTTAAATCTTCTTAAGGAATATCCAGTACTCCGATTGATGAGTCAAATTTGACTTGTTCAATGATGAAGAAGGATATCAGGATATTACTAAAGACCGCACTCATAACGGCTCCGTTGCTGGCTATCTTCAATGTGGCACCGATTTCGTTGTTCTTGAGCTCTGGTCTGTCGAGTCCAAATGCGCGTATGTTACTAAAGATGGACAATCCGCTATGGGTTTTGTTTCCGGTCTTCTTCATCACAATCAATGCATTAATTATCTGGTTTTTTAACATCTGGTTGGTGTTTCGGGCAAAGCAGATAGGTATGGCACCCTCTAGGCGCTATGCGCTCTCGTTTATGTTCACACTCTCGCTCATAGGACTGCTGCAGTGGGTCACATCAAGTATCCGACCTTCGTTTGAAGATATGGGTGGGCTCCAGTTCTATCCATTCATTGGTTGGGCTGCCAATAATGCTTTTATTCTCATCATGATTGACCTCATTTTAAACAAAGAGAAGAGGGTAGCACTGGAAATCGAAAAAGCAAATTTGGAAGCATTGAACTTGCAATCGAAGCATGAACAACTGAAACAACAAATTCAGCCTCATTTCCTTTTTAACGCACTGCACACACTAAAGCTATTGATAGGCAAAGACCCAAAAGATGCCGAATCATATACGATCAGACTTTCCAGTTTCCTTCGGGCATCTATTTCAGACGGGTTCAAGGAGAAGGCCAGTATAAGAAAAGAATTCGAGGTGTTTAAGGACTATATGGAGTTGCAGAAGGTACGTTTCCCCGGAGCCATTCACTATTCCCATGCCATTTCTGATTCCATCATGCGTCAGGGCTACCTCCCTACTTTTACCCTGCAAACGTTGGGAGAAAATGCCATCAAGCATACTGAGTTTAGCGTGGAGGACCCTCTAATCATTGATATTCAGGAAAATGAGGGTATCATCTCTTTTGCTAATAACTACGCACCTAAACGTACGGTACCGATCTCAGTAGGTATTGGACTCACCAACCTCTCGGAGCGCTTCAAAATATTGTCTGGAGAAAATATTGAGGTGAGTCTGGAGCAAGAAGTATTTATGGTAAAACTTAAAGCAATTTTTCATGAGAGTAATGATTATTGAAGATGAGCCGTTGATGGCAGATGAGCTTGAGATGGAGGTTTTGAAAGCGGATCCTGAAATCGTAGTGGAAGGAAAATTTGCTTCGGTCCAGGCAACCCTGAGGCATCTTTCAGAAAACGAGATGCCAGACGTATTCTTTTCGGATATTCAGTTATCGGATGGATTGAGTTTTGAGATTTTCTCACATTTTGAAATTCCTGTCCCTGTCATTTTCTGTACTGCTTTTCATGAATATGCTCTGGACGCTTTCAAGGCAAACGGAATCGACTATTTACTAAAGCCTTTTGAAGATAAGGCAATTACAGATACGATCACCAAGTACAAACAGCTAATTGGTAACAAGAGTCCTTCCTCCTCATTGAGCGAGCTGCTAACGCAATTTAAAAGGCGAGAAACGACACATACAAAATCTTTGCTTATTCATCAAGGTCAGAAGATCTTCTCGGTAAAGTATTCCGCCATCCGGATTTTATACCTGAAAGATGGTATCGTTCATTTGATCACAGACGAAGCTAAAAAGTACATTGTAAATAGCTCACTAGATCGCATCGAACAATCACTCGACGGTCACTTTTATCGCGCAAATCGACAGGTAATCATTCACAAGGAAGCCATAGCTTATGCAAGTAGTTACTTTTCCCGGAAACTATTGATTACACCAAATTTCAAGATTGACTTTGACATTGTGGTAAGCAAAGCCAGCGCAGGCAGCTTCCTGAAATGGCTTGAGTCTTGATATTTGATAGACCTCCAAGAACAATTTCATATTTCCCAGCGGCCATCTAAGGGGTTGATTTGGCCTTTTCATGACATGAGTTGAGTCAATGTTTTTTTCAGCCTTCCCTTATGTTGAGTTTTGTACTCAAACGATCAGACAGGATGTTAAAAGTGGTACTTACTACCTTTCTTTTGGTAGCAGATTCCTCCACATTGGATGGATCATGGCAGTTGGACTTTAAAACAGTCGGAAAGCGAGTTAAGCTAGAGCTCGTTCTTCAAAGTGATGGAAAGAAGGTGGTGGCAAAGTGCGGAGAGGTATCGTTTAAGGTTCTTTGGGAGGACCAAGACCTGTACTGGGAGCTGGGAGTGCCAGTCATGAATGGTATTCGATTGGCCACCTTCAAAGGAAGCTTTGTCGACGAAAATAAACTATCTGGAATTTTGGTGATTTCCGAGGCTCCTTACGCTGGACGTGCCGTAAAATGGACGGCAAGAAGAATAACTCATCCCAAATTCAAAAATAATCTACCGTAACCACTAGGATACCAGGCTTGGATATCCACTTGTTAGCGTAGAATTTGGATTTGAATTCAACCCAATAAGTGCCCGCTCCATCACACATTATGTCCGTCACGGGCTTAGGTACACAACATTAGCTCTTTAATAGTCGATCAACTTATTAGTTATTATGAAAAGTGAATCTTTACTCCTGATCTGGGTGATTATTGCGTCTTTTGCATGCTGCAAGGAGGTCTCTGTGATTGGCGAGGACTTCGTTGAAGGTTCACAATATGAGCTTGCACTCGACACCTCCGTACCTCTGAATTTTACAACTGTCAGGTTCGATTCATTAAGGACCAGTCAAGAAGAGCGTTTGCTGGTTGGAGGAAGGTCAGGGACTGAATTTGGAGATTTTACAACTCTTTCATACTTCATGATTGATCTGGTATCTAATGAGGTGGACGATGAAATTGACCTTGAAGGAGATCTCATTTACGATAGTATTACCTTGTTTGTTCCATTTGATGGCTATTCAGTATATCTGGAGGAAGAGATACGAAGATCTACGTTAATCGTAGAACAGCTCAAAGAGGAGCTTGAGTATCCTGAAGACGACGGAGCACTCTTCAATTTTTCGGAAGTGCCCGGTGTGACAACGAGTGCGGGAATAAAGATTGGAGAACAACAGTTCTTCATTGCTAGCGACCGTCTTAGGGACCAGGAGATCCGACTTAGCGATGGACTTGGTGAAGATCTGTTTGCAAGACTCTTAGACGATGATGAGATCTTCAATGACCTTGACGATTCGGGAGAGTACCTACAAGGTTTCCGCATCTATCTCGAAGATCCAGACTTTCTACTAGGTATTGAAAGAGAAGGAGTAAGACTGAGACTGCATGCTACCGACGTGAGCACTTCCACACGATTAAATATTGAAATAGACTTCGAAATCGGCTTTACTCCTCATTTTGTTGAATATCGCAACGATAACGTCCCGGAAATTTTACAGGTTGAAGATGTTGAGGAGGAGGTAGCCTCGGATGATTTTGACAATACTACTTTGGTCATGGGTGGGGTAGGTTTTGCTGCCAAAGTGGAGTTGACGGAAACCAGACAAATTCTTCTTCCGGGTGATGAATTCATTCTAGTGAATGCGGAGCTTAGAATTCACTGGCTGGAACAGGGACATGAAACTGGAAACGTGCAACTGATTGCTCAATTCATTGATGAGGATTTCAATGACCTCTCTGCTCAAAGGTTTCCGCTACAACGAGAATTTGATGATGAATATGGACGAGATAATTTTTATGTGCTTAACGCAACAGAAATCGTCGAGTTCATTTTACGCCAACCACTTGGTGATAGGTACTACCTCTTGATTACTTCTCAAGATTACAATTCAACTCCTACTCCTGTATTACTTGGTGATGGATCGCTCGAAAGTGAAATGAAGATTTATACTATTAAAAACTAAAATCGAATATGAACAAACATATGAATATGGTCGCCATGCTACTTGTGTCAGTACTGTTGGCGTGTACACCTGATGATTCAAGCAGTGATGATGATGGGAATTGGGTAAAGCTATCTGACTATGAAGGAGATACCAGGACAGGAGCTGTGAGTTTTGTGATTGACGGGTTTGCATATGTAGGCCTGGGGTCTGATGGTGAAGATTACTTGCTTGATTTTTGGCGCTACGATGCGTCAAGGAATTTTTGGGAAGAAGTTGCACCTTTTCCGGGAGTAGGACGAATTTCGGCGGTAGCCTTCAGCGCTAACGGGTCCGGGTTCGTTGGTACTGGCTTTAACGACGACCTGGAAATTGAGGAGTTAGGCGACTTTTGGGAATATGATCCCGCATCCAATACTTGGCAGGAAATTGCGCCGTTTGCCGGGACGGCTCGATATTCTGCGGTGGCCTTTACGCTGAATGGGCTCGGCTATGTAGGTACCGGCTATGATGGTAGCTACCTCAAGGATTTTTGGCGTTACGATCCGGGTCAAAATTCATGGACCCAGTCATTAAGCTTATTCGGGTCCAAACGCGAAAGTGCCATCGCTTTCGAGTATGATGGGATGGGATTTGTAGGGACAGGAATTAATAACAATCAGTTTTTGTACGATTTCTGGGCCTTTGATCCCGAGTTAGACACCTGGATTGACTTTTCGATCGAGGACGACGATAATGACTACTTTGACGAGTTTATCGAAGCGATGGAGCGATACGATGCGGTTGCCTTCGTGATGGATGAGCTGGCTTATATCGCCACGGGTCAATCCAATGCCTATTTATCTACTGTTATTTCATTTGACCCTACGACCAATCGCTGGGACGAAGACTTTACACTTTTTGAAGGTCAGCCCAGGGGTGGTGCGGTTTCCTTTGTGATTGATGGTCAGGGATACATTACAACTGGACGAAGTGCTACCTCAAGGCATGATGATATTTGGGCTTGGAGGCCAAATGAGGAATATGAAGAGTTCGATTAGTCGGGGCATTGTCCTGACACTCTTGGTTTCGTCGCACTTTGTTTGTCAATCTCAATCCGTATCAAATTCGGCGTACAATGTCTTTGGAATAGGTACGCTGGACCAACAGGGATTGGTGGCTTACGAAGCGATGGCCTACGCAGGTATTGGTTCCAGGACAGCCGATTTGGTCAACCTAAAAAACCCAGCGGCCTTGAATGCAATCCAAGGCTTTACTCAGCAGTTTGACGTGGGTATATCCTATTCCGGACTTTCTCAGCAATCAAATGAGGCCAGCTCAAGTAGCACTTTTGGAGGGCTTCATGATCTTAACTATTGGTTTAGGGTCAGTCCGAGGACAGCACTTACTCTTGGGGTCGCAAAACTTAGCGATACCAACTATGATATTTTGGATAGTCAATCAGGAGGGAATGCATTGGGAAGATCGGATTCAAGGTACCTGGGAGAGGGTGGGAGTTCACAATTTTATGTTGCGGGGGGCTATAGTCTCACACCGAACCTTCATCTGGGCCTCCGATCGAATGTGGTGTTTGGAAGTTTTACAAGCGACGAGCTTGTATCGATTTTTGACCCCGGTGCCTCGTTGGAAATAAAGACTGAAAGAGGTTTCGTGAGTGCCAACTTTGAAGCTGGGCTTCAGTATCAGTTCCTGCTTTCAGAAAATGCTAAGATGGTGATCGGCGGGACGTATAAAACCGGGAGGAATGCAGCAATGAACGAAGAGGTGGTAATTATCAGCGATTCCGGAAACCAAGTAGATAGCTTGTCTTCAAGTGAAGCCTCTGAAATCTATCTTCCAAGGAGAGTTGGGCTTGGACTGGGTTTTGAATCGAAATCCTTGATGTTTAATATGGATTATGAGTTTGAAAACTGGGGTGCCAATGATGACCCCGTATCATTTCAATACAAAGATCGGTTTATTGCCTCCTTTGGTGCACAATATATCCGAGATCGTTTTTCTCCCAATCTGTTGAATCGGGTTGCGTTTCGACTGGGTGGTGGTGTCCATTCCAATTACATTGAGTTGGACAATAGAGAATTCTTAAGCCAGTACTACTCTTTGGGTCTGGGTGTTCCTTTGAGCCGAGGAGCTGCGGCGATTAATTTGACCTATCAGTTTTATTCGACGGGTACCCTAAGCTCCGATCTAATCAAGGAAAATGCGAATACAATTAGTGTGAGTGTTTCTATTAAAGACTTCTGGTTCAGAAAACGTGCATTTGACTGATGATCCTTACTGCCCGTTTTACACTTTTTTTTGCCTGCCTCAATTAATCAGCTAATTGAAATATGATCGGCAGTAGGCACTTTCGCTGGAAAGAGTACTTAAATGAGAACGAAGCTTTGGTGGTAGAAAGTAGGTCGGTCGTTCCATTACTACGTAGTGGGATGCTTTTTTTCTTAATGTATATTTCCACGGCAGAAGGAGTTGGTCAGGAATATAAACTGATAAACCAACCTAGGAGGGCATCCCCTTTTGCTGTGGTTATATACACTGATCATCATACCGCGATCGTAGAAGAAGAGCTTCTAAAGTACAAGGACAGAAATGGCACTTCCTTACTTTTGGTGGGCCCCGTAACTCCGTCGTCGACGGCAGTAGTCATCGATAGTATCAATCAGCGCCTGAACTATCAGGAAGGTATAGACCTTCAAAGGTGTTATCTCCTTGTTTTGGGAGACGAAGAACTATATCAAGAGTACAAGACCTTTGACGCTAACCATTTCTTTTCCAAGAAGATTTTTCTCTCCTCAGATCCCATGGGTGCTACCGAAATGGAATTTGATTTTGAACAACTTTCCAACGTCAGACTAAAAGACGAGATAGAGACATTTACGGATCATTACCTCTGGGAAATAAAGCTGTCACAAATTGAGGAGCAAAATGTCAGTGATCTCAATCAAAATGCCATCGAGTCTGGCATACGAATCACTGCTGATGCTGTTTTTCCATTTTATTCCGGCTTGGAGCATTCAGTGAAACCCTTTTTTAGAACCTTCTCGGCCGGAGTATATCACCGATGGGGAAGGAGTTGGCAGACCAATCTCGATTACACAGCAGGTCTGAATTTACCAAGCAGCAATCGAATCCAAAATGAATTGCAGCCAAGTATTTCATCTGGGGACGAAGTTGAGTTGGATATCCAGGCACATGTGTTGCAGTCGATCAACTTAGAAATGAGGTACCTCTTTCCAGCAATTAAGAAAAAAATTCATCCTTATCTGGGAGCCAGAGTCGGAATGACTTCAATCAGGTTTACTGAAACAACCATTGAATTAGATCCTTCGGACCTGCTTTCGGGAAGCCCACCGAGGCAAGACGCGTTTGACAATGATGATTTTCAGCGTTTGGAGAGCCCTACCGTCGGTCTTACGTCAGGTTTGCAGATGGCAGTAAGCCCAAAATGGGCTATTGAGGCTGGTATTCGATGGAATCAGGACGTGGCGAGCTTAGAAAAAAATGAGCTGTATTTCAATAGCATCTCTTTTTCCATGGGCTTTCATTTTCGCTTCACAGGTAAGAAGGAATTATACTACGATTACATTAAAACACATTAGATGAAAACAATCACAGCACTGCTAGTAATGATGCTTGCTATATCTTCTCTGACAGCTCAAAATGAATTAAGCAGACCCGATTTGCCTGGGGAGTTGATGATAGATGTAGGTCTCAACTATTTGGACGAGACACCGGAAGATCTGACGCAGCGAGGCTGGCTTTCAAAGTCTATCGGTCTCTATTATACAAAGCGAAGAGTCTTAGGGAACAGGTTTGCTTTTAATTATGGATTGGGTCTGGGTTTAGAAAAACTCGATTTTGGTTCAGGTCAAACTTTGCTTGAGGATGGAGATGACGTGGTGGTCGGCGATTTTCCCTTTGATGCGAATGACTCACCGGTTGCAAAAAACCGTCTAGCATTGACCTATTTGGATGTACCAATTGAGATGCGTTTTTACCCACGTGGTACCATTGAAGGAGAAGGACTGTTTGTAAGTGTAGGAGGAGTTGCAGGTCTAAGATTGAATGCACATACCAAGTGGAAATACAGTGAAGATGGCAATGATCGTGTGCAAAAAACTTCTGGCAGCTATGATCTTAATCGGATCCGTTATGGCTATCAGGTGAGATTTGGCTATCAAAAAACACACGTGTTTTTTAAGCAGTATCTCTCCGACGTTTTTAATAATCCCATTGATGACAGCAGTCCAAGAATGTTTACTATTGGTATCAATTTTTCAGGTTTTTAAATAGTCAAAGCAAAGTTTGTAGGGAGTACCAAAGCGACCCTCATAGTAAATAGCCCGAATACGATCTCTCATTCAAGCACGGTTGCCGCTACAAGAGCAAAAATTCAAATGCATTTGTGACTCTTTAGTACGCCACAACACTCTTATTCATTTTGCTATCTGAATATTCTCAGGTGGACGCAAACAATGGACTTTGACAACAGTTGGAAGAAAGGGAGTGAAAAAAGAGAATCGTATATCGGAAGTAGATGTGGATCGCATCATCGAAATGGCATGGGAAGATCGAACCCCTTTTGAAGCGATCCACCACCAGTTTAGTCTCAGCGAATCAGAAGTGATTCGTGTGATGCGAAGCCACCTCAAAGTAAGCAGCTTTAAACGCTGGAGAAGACGGGTGAATAGTGGTACAAGCCATAAAAACCTCAAAAAACGTAATCCGGCGATCACTCGATTTAAGTGCTCTCGGCAACGCAGCATCTCCATGAATAAAGTCTCAAAACGATGAAGTTCACTACGGATTACCAACAGATTATTGCGCAGTTGGATCAGGTTGACCCCGTTGCCTATGGAAAAACTCGAAATTTCGTGGATGGGGCTGTGACTAGGCTTTCGCCTTACATCTCGAGAGGGGTTATCTCCACGAAAATGGTGATGAATCATGTGTTGTCTCTGGGGCATGAGCCTTCCAAAATCGAAAAATTTCTTCAAGAGTTGGCCTGGCGGGACTATTGGCAGCAGATTTGGATTGCCAAAGGTGACGCAATCAACGAAGACTTAAAGCATCCGCAATGGAATGTAGACAACGAACAACTTTCGGTTAATCTCCAAAAAGGAGCAACCAGGATTGATGCTATTGACCAATCCATCGAAGAACTGTATCGACATGGATACCTCCACAATCACGTCCGGATGTACATCGCAGCCATCGCTTGCAACATTGCGAAATCACATTGGAAAATACCAGCACAGTGGATGTACTATCACCTG
>CAZQDI010000107.1:0-296 GCA_964591785.1 uncultured Roseivirgaceae bacterium | reverse complement strand
ATCAGTTCATTGATGGAGATTGGGCAAGTAATGCTTTGAGTTGGCAGTGGGTTTCTGGTGCCAATTCCGATAAAAAGTACGTGGCAAATCAGGAAAATATTAATAGATATTGCCATACAGATCAAAAAGGGACTTTTCTGGATTGCCCTTATGCTGACTTCGAGCACATGAGTATTCCAGCCCTATTGCAGGATACCGACTTACCTGACCTGAAAACTCCATTGCCTCCAAAATCCACGCTCAATCTGGACCCAGAGAAACCAGTGCACGTCTATAACTTTTACAATCTGGATCCG
>CAZQDI010000106.1:0-14105 GCA_964591785.1 uncultured Roseivirgaceae bacterium | reverse complement strand
CAGTTTCTTCTGCCAATGCGGTCGGATTTTCGCAGTTCAAAGACTTTACTGGTAGAGAAGTGGGGTTGAGGGTGGACCGTCAGGTAGATGAGCGTTTGAATATCGTTGCCTCGTCCAGAGGTTCTGCCAAATACTTCAATACAAACAACTTTTTCTTCAACAACTGGCCCTACGCTGTCATCGCTTATCAGGCCGGAGCAGGCGGAGCCAAAGCGCATACCGATCAACGAAATTACGGTAAGCAAAAACTAAACATCACGACCAATTCGTATTGGTACCTCAAAAAGTTCATCGCACATGTTGTGGCATTTTCCCCGGCGGAGGGGTTGCCCCACTCCGAAGGCATCTGGCTGGATGAATTGACCAATGCAGGTGGAAAGACCTTGAATCAAATTGCAAAAGAGCAGAATGTGGAGTTGGAAGACCTTAAGAAATACAACAAATGGTTAAAAACGGGGAGTGTTCCGAGGGATAAGCCGTATTCTGTGCTGATCCCCAAATCCGGCCCCAGACCCGAATCATCCATCGCATCTTCTACCAAAGAGAAACCTCAAAAGATCTCCAATCCGAAAGAAAAAAAGTATCCCAGCGAGTTGACCGTGGGATCGAAATTACCCGATGGCTCGACCGTCATACCGATCAATGAGATTCCTGCCATGCTTTCGAAAGACTCGGACGATCTGCATTCCATTTCGGCGAGAGCCGGACTTAGTGAGAAAGCCTTTAGGAAATACAATGACCTGAAGCCAGACCAGCAGATCATCCCGAACAAGTTCTATTTCATCCGTAAAAAGAAAGGTTGGTCCAAGGTTGAATACCATACCGTAAAAGAGGGTGAAAACATCTGGTCGGTCTCCCAACAGTATGGCATCAGGGTGGCAAGCTTACTGAAAAAGAATCGGATGAGCGTGCTGGATGAACTAAAGCCCGGACGTGTCCTGTGGCTTCGCAAAAAACGTCCAAAGAATCAACCGGTCGAATTCAAAAAAGCTGACAGTCCAATCAAGGCACCGAATTCGACACCGAGCACTATTGTGAAGGAGGATTCGACACCAGCTATAGAAAACAACGACAGTGGCAGCTCTGCAGATACCCCTGAAGAAGTCCAGCCGATCGTAGTACCGGTTGTCGACAGTTCTGAAGAACGTAGAAAAGTAAAAATCCATACGGTTGCGAAGGGGGAATCGCTATGGGCCATCTCGCGACTTTATGAAGTGAAGCTTGATGACCTGCTGCGATGGAACGAACTCCCAAATCCGGACGCCATCAGCATCGGGCAAAACATTCAGGTCAAGGCGCCGATCGCAGAAGCTTCTGAAGGCAAAAATATCCTGATTCATAAGGTGCAGCCCAAAGACACCGTTTATGCCATCTCCAGAAAATACAATATGACCGTAGATGAGGTGATGGAGCTCAATAAGCTCAACAACTTTGACCTTGAAATCGGACAAGAGCTTAAGGTCTTTGAGAATGAATGATTGGAATTGGTAATAATTAATCTATTTGATTTTTATCAAAGACTATCCCCTATCCATTCCTGCCTCTCAGTTATTCATTGCTCCTTGCTTCAATAGTTTTTCACCAGTTCCACTCCCAGGTCATTGGCAATTGACTGTAGTGCTTCCATATCCCTTGTGTCATTGCGATTAGAAGACAATAGGATTTTCTCATCTCCATCCATCAGGTAGGCTTTATAAAAGTAGGTTTTGATGTTTGCGGACTGGGCTCTTGAATTGACATTTTGCCTGACCCTCACTTCGTTGATAAATAGCTGCGCAGGGTTCCTGATCTGGTAGGTCTTACCAGCGGATCGGATCGTTTTTGCTTTGGTATCTACTGCAATGCGTTTTCCTCGCATCTGAATCCAAACCATTGCCACACCAAAAACCGTCACAAGTAGTAGTGCAGGGTTCTGTCGAATCGCCAGAAAAATCAGTGAGATGATGATAAATATCCAACCTAAGGAGCTCACCATCTGTAGGTTGTTTTCAAAATTTCTGAGTTGATACTTCATAGCATGGAAGATTAAATGTCGCATAAAAAAAGAGAGCGCCAAAGGCGCTCTCCTTAAATCAAACAAATTAGGTGTTATTCTTAGTTTTTCAACAATCTCACATTGCTGGTTTTTCCGTTGATCTTCAGTCTTATGAGATAGACTCCGGATTTGAACGTACTTTCAGAAACACCATCCAGGAGGATGTGAGAACGTTCATAATCAGAAGACTTGACTGCAGAGTACATCACATTACCATTCATATCAGTAATTTCTACCTCGACCACATCTTGCGTGGCTTCTGGTAATGCAATGGTAAGTGCTGAACCTTCAATCGGGTTAGGGAACGCTCCAGGGCCTCCCTGACTGCTTTGACTGTCAATCACTCTGAACGAAACTGATAACGGCTGTCCTGCCACTCCTCTTCCTTGAGTTCTACTATACGGTGTGGCTGTTAAGACAAAGTTTCCAAGACCTGTATTGAGGTGTCTGAAGTTATCGCCATTATTGCCAGAAGCACTGTATCGTGGACGATTGTCCGTTTTAGTCACTCGCTCATTCAACACAAAAACCACACTTCCTACACTGTCGCGACTTGCAAACGCTTCTACCGTAAATCGGTTCAGAGTGCCTAAATCAATGACCATTCCATCCATGAATTCTCCCAGGGAGACATCATTTTTGGAATCAATCAGATCAAAACCAGTAATACTGTCAGAGTTGATCAGTTCGAAGGTCACTGAAAGAGCTTGTCCAGCATCTCCGGCTCCACCAGCTTCGCTGTACGGTGTAGCGGTGATCGTATGGACTCCTGCACCAATATTGAATGGTCTGAAGTTTCCACCCTGATCTCCAGCAACGGCATATGGTACAAAGCTCTCTGTCTGGAACGGCTCCCCATCTACTTCGAATACGACACTCCCCACTGTTCCAGGGAACGTTAATGCTTCTACATTAAAGATCGGGAAATCTGTATTTGCATCAATCACGTCTCCATCTTGAAGTACACCGACTGCGGTGTCAGCTTTGGCGTCGATCAGGTTAAAGGAGGTGACTGCACCCGCTTCTGGATAGATCGTAGCATAAACCGGAAGATAAACCACTGGATTATCCGGATCATTACTTGCAAATGTTACGGTATCGGCGAAGATGCCAACCGTATCATAACTTGCATTCAAATCAAATGCTAAACTCGATAAACCAGCAACTGCATCCGCCAGCGTCGTAGTGCCATTGGTGAAAAGCAGCGCATCCGTATCCGTGTTGGCCTCAAAAGTCAACTCCGCCTGACCAAGGTTTGCCACCTCTACCACGGTAGTGGTTACATCCCCTTTCAGTGCAACAATTTCAATAGCGTCTGGTGACACTGAAATAGTCGGCTGGATAAGTACCTCCAAAGTCGCAGGAATAATGATCTCCTCATTGTCCGGATCGTTGGTACTTAAGACCAGGTCTTCCGTATAGATTCCTGGCTCGACGTTCCGTGCATCAAAGAAGACATCAATGTCTACGGACTCACCACTGCCTAGTACTCCTGATGTAGGTGCAAGGGTAACAAACGGGTCGAATATTTCTCCGTCAATAATCTGGAAGTTGTCCATGTCAAACGTAGGATCTGGAACTTCCATAAATGATCTCAACACCACTTGCTCGATATTTCCTGCAAATCCCTGACCTGCAAATACTTCGATTCCGTCGAAGGAAACACTAAAGACCGCTGTCGCACGATCAACCTCGATACCCACTTTGAAGTACCCCGAAGGAGTAGCTACCGGCAAGGTGGTGAAGACCACGTTACCAAGCGTATCAGTGTTTAGCACTGCTACGGATCCATCTAAATTGAATCTCAAAATGGTATTCACCAATGCTGCACTATTCGACTGAGGAATGATATCCCAGGTCACCCCAGAACCTTCAATGTTCACTTGCATGGTCGTTGAGCTTGTAGGCTCTAGTCCGCTGCTAGCAACGGCAGGAGAGAATGCCAACGTTTGTCCAAGTCCATCGGAAACGCTTCTCAGGTGCTGCGCTTTGCCAAATGGATTGCTGTTATCAGCTACCCAGTTTCCAAACTGCCCAAACCAATCCGACTGTCCAGTGATGTCATCCAGAATGAATCCTTCAAAATCAGTGGCATATTGATTGGTACTAATGGATAGTTCCTGGCCGCCAGAAGCGTTTGTGATGGCAACAGGAGTTGGTCTTAGCCCAGTCTCACTCGCCACAAACGAATTTCTAGTTTCAATTTCTGGCATGTTTGCCGCGAACGTTACAGGGTCCGCATTGAAGAAGATGTCCTGGAAGCTAAACACCAGGTCACTCTCTCCGGAGTTACCGATGGTAAAGCTCTGGTTACCGGTTGTATTTTCAACCAGTGTTTCATTGAGTTCTTCAACTGAAACATCAGCCTCTGCAGGTTCTCTAACATCAATGGCTGCTACTACCCCAACTTCTGGTGTATTTACTGCATTGCTGTTGACAATGATTCCCGCTACTTTGAAATCTCCACCTTCCAGCAAAGAAGCATCAAAAATAACCGGGACTTCAGCAGTAGTGCCGACAGGAATCTGACCAGCTGTCTGATCAATAGAAAGCCACATTTCAGCTTCCTCAAAGACGATTACATCATCTATCTGTGCATACCAATCAAAGTCATCGGTATTCGGATCATAATATCTCCATCGCAAGATCATGGATGAGGCACCCGCAACTGCAGCATCTAGAGGAATTGTCACCAATTCTCCTGGTTGCGCAAAGAAGCCACCATGGTCTTCGTTCCAGCTTAGCAAGGTCACCCAAGAGGTGCCACCATCTGTACTGATGTCCAGGTCAAGGAAATCAAGTCCTGCAAGGTTCTGATAGTTTGCAGTGTACTGTACGTACAAATCAGACTTACCAGCCACATCAATCTCAGGTGTCCACAATTCAGTATCGAATTCTGCTACCCCGGAAGCATCACTATTTACTGTCGCAGCTTCGCCGGTAGAAGTATAGTTGCCATCACCGTAGTCAGCAGCAAATTGCCACACGACACCAGTTCCTTCGTTGTCTATTACATTCCATCCCGCAGGTGGGAAAGTCCCTCCTTCGAAGCTTTCTTCAAGGATGGTCTCGCCGATTACAGCCATCAGTGGCATGTTCTCCTGAGCAATTCCATGTTTCGTCATGCTATCATCCAACCGCTTTTTCTCAAGGACTCGCTCATCAAAGAGCTGGTCGTTGTCACTGATCATCATCAGTCCGGTCTGGGCCTGCTCGACGGTGGCTCCAATAATGGATAGACTATAATCTACCACATCGCCTCCAGTGTTTTCCAGACTTAGCGTTCGAACCGAAGTAGTTTGGAAATCTACTTCTTCAATGATTACGGTAGGATCCACTGCAATGCTAGGAGGACCAAAAACAGTCAATGTAGCTGGCACGATCACAGGCTCATCCTCGCCACCATTTATGTTGGCTACGATGTTGGCATTGAAGGTTCCAAAATCTTGCTCTGTTGCATCAAAAGTGACTTCGATTTCGACGGAAGTACCTGCGCCGATCGAACCGGAAACAGGGTCTACTGACAAGAAAGAAACACCTTGCTCAACTTCTCCATCCAATATCTGAAGTTCATCCATGTCAAAGGTAGATCCGACATCTTCCATGGCTGAAAGTAAAACCAGCTGCTCAATATCTCCGGCAAAACCGAGACCTGAGAAGACTTCTTCGCCATCAAATAAGATGGTAAAATCCAACGTTGCTCGGTCTACTACAATGTCCACCTTGAAGTAACCGGATGGAGTGCTCACACCGAGCGGTTCAAAAATGCCGCCACCGATGCCATCGCTGACCAACGCGTCGACACTTCCATCTGGATTGAATCGTAGACGTGTATTCACAAATGCCGCAGTATTGGATTGAGGGATCAACTCCCAGGTAACTCCTGAACCTTCAATGTTGATTCGTGCTGATACCGAAGAGAACGGTTCTATTCCGATCGGAACAGAAGGTGAAAAAGCAAGCGTCTGACCCAGTCCATCTGATACACTTCGCATGTGCTGAGATCCTTCAGAAGGGTTGCTGGTGTCAATGACCCAGTTACCGAACTGTCCAACCCAACCATCTTGTCCATTGATGTCACCCAGCAAGAAGCTCTCAAAGCCCGAGCCATACTGCTCAACTGCCAGTAGAACCGACTGGTTGTCTACGATTGCAGCAGTGCTTGTCCGGTCAATTGCAGCTCCTGTGAAAGGAGTTGTTCGTTTTTCTAATTTCTGACCTGCAGTTCTACCATGATATAAAGGCACGGTAGCGGAGGATAGCTCAATACCTCCATCGGAATTCTCCAAGGTCAGATCATAATGAACATCTTCCGTACTGATATTTGTTAGGGTTAGCGTCTGCGTTGAAGTTCTTCCCTGCTCCAGGGCCTCAGTCAGTGCTGAAGGACTTGCAGTAACTAGCTCAAGCGGAGCTTCTGAGAATCGAACATCATCAATTGCCATGTCTCCAAGGAAACCGTCTGTGACAACCGATCCTCTGATACCTCTGAATCGAACACGAACGGTATCTCCGTAAGTGCTAAGCGGTACAATTTGGATTTGATAAGGATCCGTCTGCGCTGTTTGAACAGGTCCGTTTCTGGTAAACACAGTCGATACCGTTTCGTTGACTTCATCGATCACTTCTACTTCAAAAGAAACGATGTCATCTCCAAACAAATGGTACCAGAATTCAAATACCGGATTCTCTAACGAGGAAAGCACAACCGGAGGAGTTGTTAGCTCGGTTGTATCTCCGGCAATTCCACCCGAAGCTTCCGTATAGACATAGAAACCATTTGCGGTACCGGTTGTATGATCAACCAGTGGTCCGGTGGCTCCATTGAATCCACCCGTAGGAGTAGCACCGCTTAGTACCGTCCATTGATAAGGTGGTGTAGCCCTAACCTGCCAATCTCTTGGGAATGATCCCGGTCCATCCGCACCGTTCTCAAAATCTTCCAGGTAAGGAAACTCGGTAATAATCAACGGCGGAGGATTGACTGTCACTAGGAACAAATCACTGATTTGATTGCCATTGCCATCGTCTGCTGTCAGTGTTACTGCTGCATCGCCAAACTCGTCTGCAGCAAAACTCAACGTCAGATCGGTACCACTCAAGGAGGTGGTCAACAACGTGTTGTTATCATTAGAAACGGAAAGTGTCAGCGTTGCTGGTGGATCAATAGTAGATTCAAATACATTGCTCACATCAAGTATCACATCTGCACTATTGATATCTACTTCCACATCGGCAACAGGATTCGCTACCAATAGCGGTGGAGGGGTAACTTCAAAGTTGGCAGAGAACAGTCCGTTACCGTGAGTTCCAAGAACCACCAAACCATCAGAATCTCGCTTTCTGATTTGCTCGATCACCACGTTGCCGATTCCGTTGGGATCTTCCTGAGTCCAAACAGTGGCAGCTCCATTCAACTCATCTGTTGAGTAGAGACCTACGCTTGTACCTGCAAAGTATCGATCATTGAAACCAATTCTTGTAACCCAGCGAACAGAAGGTCCGCTTCCTGAACCATCAGGATTTTCTTCCAGGTTACCACTGATATTTGTCCAGCTGTTACCACCGTCGGTGGATCTCCAGATACTGATCACAGAGTAGTTAGAGAAGGTAACAATGACATCATCCGCATTGTAAGGGCTCACATCTACGCTGGTCACATTTCCTGCAGGGAAATCAACACCTGTTACATCAATACCTGCCGGGTTTCCGGTGTTGGCATCGTTAATTCGAATCACCTGCCCTGACGTTGAACCTATGTAGACCACATTGGCAGGGCTCGTAGAAATACCAATCGCTGAAACCGTACCCGCAATGGTGGCATTACTTAAAGGTGCCCAACCTACAGTGGAAGTTGCATTGGGCAGGTTGTCATTTCTCCACAGGGTAGAGCCACCTGCCAAATACATGATTTCATCATTGTTTGGATCTAATTCGTAAGGGTTTACAAATAGAAATCCACTTGCTCCATTTGGTGTAATGAAATCCTGCGTCAATGGCAGATCACTGTCAGCATCCGTGTATTCCTGACGGAACGTAGTTCCATTTTGGAAGGAAACATATCTCAAGGTTCCATCGCTATTGAATGCATTGTAAGATCCATCAGCGCCTGCTACCACCGTCCACGGGTTTGTTGACCCTGTATTGTTTGTAAACCAGGTACTTTGATCCTGAAAACCTGCTTGTAATTGATCGCCAGGACCTATCGATAAGGCGTAAGTTTGTGTAGTCAGGTAGCCATTGTTGAGGTCAATCCATGTAACAGATTCATTGCCAAATGGGCCTCCCGCGTCAAATGCCTGTATGTCGTTCGTAATTGCAACACCACCATCGTGAGAGGAATAGACCTTATCCGGGTTGGAAGGAAAGAACTCCATTCCATGCTGATCCGGGTGATGATTGGTATAAAGGCTCACGTTGTTTGTTACCGCATATCCACCAATCCAGTTGTCGTCTCCAATGGCAGTTGCAAAGCCGTCGAAAGAACGATAAATGTTGGTTCCTCCAATAAATACTAGTTCTTCATCTAGTGGGTGAACTCTTACGACCAAATTGTATCCCCCTTGTGGGTTGAAGTTACCAACAGAGCCTCCAAGCGCTGGGATGTTAGAAGATCGGTCTTCCCAGCTTCCTCCTGCACCGGAGCCATCGCCAGAAAGGTAGGTGTACTTCCAGAAACTCATTCCTAAAGTTCCTCCACCTGGAGTCACAGAAAGTAGATAAAGTACATCTTCATTACTGGGAGCCGTGTGGATTACGGTTCTGTTGAACGTGGCTGGAAATCCTCCAGGAGTAATGTTGACAAATGAACCAGGAGCTCCTGTTTCAGAACGAAGTATTCCCGGATCAACGGCATCACTCGCTACAGTTGCATAAATAACACCAGTCGAGGTGATGTGAACATCCGACTCATTATCAAATGGAGCATTGATTACCTCTTCGAAAGTAGCACCACCATCGGTAGACCGATGAACACCTACGTAGGTTGCCACGTACAGATCTCCGTTCAAAGGGTTGATTTCAATTCCGAAAATCAAATCAAAGGGATCGTTGGAAGAAAAGCTTTCCGGTGTAAGGTTTTCTGTTGCAGGTAAAACACTGAAGGTAAGCCCACCATCGGTAGACTTATAGATTCCATTACCAGCAAAGAAGGCCCCTCCATCGGAAGCAGAGTTACCAATTCTTTCTCCAGTAGAATAATACCAAACATTTTCAAATCCAGCTCTTGGATCTTGCTCGATGTCAGTGATTCCCGGATGCTCTTGCGCAGGAGTGATCTTCGTCCAGGTAGCACCCTGATCGGTAGACCTCCATAAGCCTCCGGAAACACCTCCTGCAAAGAGGATATTCTCATCGGTTCGGTCAATGGCAATCGCTCGGGTTCGACCTCCTACATTGAAGGGTCCCCGGCTTATCCATGGAGAACTGATATCTCCGGCAGCCATGATCCCATCCAGATCAAGCGCTGGTCTGGATAGTCCGGAGCCTGGCGAAAGAGCAAACTCCATTTCCAGTTGCTTGATGTTGGGTGGCACAGTGCCGGTCCTGGGATCTACCAGCCTGGCACGCTCATATTCTGCCCGTAAGAATGGATTATCTATTTTATCCGAAATTTTGAGACCAGGATTCTGCATCTTCATGAGTTTCTTATTGTTGAAACGCACGTCTTCTTGCTGCTTCGGATTATCCTGAATGTTAGAACGCTGTGCTAATGACCTTTCGGGCACCAGCAACACTATCAGCATCGCCGATAGTACAATAAACGATTTAGTAAAGTGTTTCATAGGTGTTCATACTTAGTTAATTATTTAGATAATTTGTTAATTATATAGGTAGGGCTTGATGAACTCATTAGCTCACTTAACCCTTGTTGTACATGACCAGAAAAAATTTGACCTGGAGAGAAGGAATGCCCATTCGGAAGCTGTGCTTCAATCGTATCATTGGGGCTGAGGGAACCTCTAAACCCAGAACCGTACCCCTTCACTGAGCTGACTTTTACCAATGCCCAATCTGAATTGTTCTTACTGAATAAAGAAATGAAAACTCCCTCCAAATGTGCGTGGTCAGGAGGAATCTGATGCGTGTCCTCAGCGCTTGAAAAAGCACCAGCAGAAACGGCGAAGCAAAGAATCCAAACAACAACTAGTTGTGTCATGGCATAGGTGTTTAACGATTAGATGTTTCTAAAAGAAACATCTCACTAGCCTTCAGTCATGCCCATTCCAATCCAGAATGGTAGAGCCTACCGTTGCATGCTGGTTGTTGATACCTTCAATTATTGCAGCGTAGCAATGCCATTACCACAATCATCGGATTAAGGTAATTTTCGCTAAACGACAATGGAAATAATTGCTAAGAGGTACTAAAAATGTAGAGATTCATAGGGTGATAACTTTCAGGCATGAGTTAAATATAATGAGCATATTTTAATATTCCCATTCGCCTCAAAAAATTAATTTGAAAGTGGCCTTTAAACGAAAATAGTATTCTCAATTGCGAATGAAAAGATGATTTTTGTTTGGATTTTAAGAAATTGAGCGACCCGCTAGTAGTCGAAATCCAGCCCCAACCGATCCTTCAAGTCTTTCAGTGAAGGATTCTCTTTCACCATGTGTTCAAAGATGTCTTTGCTGGTGTACAGTTTCTTCGATTCTTCCTCCTGGGTGATGCTTCGATCCAGCGTGATGTGGTCATTTTCCAAGGTGGATCTGAGAAATTGAATGAGCTCAACTTCCAATTTTTCAAGAAAACTAACCTCCAACTGGCTGGCTAAATGAATGATTACCTTATGCGCTTCACCCTTAGAGACTGATCGATTGAGAATCAGCTTGTCGGTATCGCCTGCATCTTTCTTTTCCACTCCAAACTGCTTCCAGGCGGCTTGGAGCTCTTCTTCACTAAACTCTTTTGCCCGTTTCTCCATGATGGAGGCCTGCTCCTCTTCGTCCACTTCCTTTTGTTTCTTCCGATTAAAAATACTCGGGGTTTCCTTCGGTTTGCCAGAGGCGGCTACTTCGCCTGCGGTAGGTGCAGGTTGCTGCGGTTCTGGATTTTGAGGTTTAGCATCCGGCTGAACTTCTTTTGAGCTTTCATCCACCACCTCTTTTGGTGCCTCAACCACCTCAACTGCCGAGGAATCAGGAGTTTCCTGCTTTTCTTCGCTAGCTATTCTTTTTTTTTTGCCCCATTGGAAGAGGGGCTTAACGTTAATGCATCTGAGAGATGCGCCAGCTTCATCAGGCAAAGCTCTACGTGCAGTCGCTGGTTTTTGCTCATCTTGTAATTGAGCTCAAACTGATTGGAGATGTTCAGTCCCGAAAGCAGAAAAGAAGGGCTGCATTGGGACGCTTGCGAAAGATACCGCTCCTGCAGTGAATCAGAGGCTTCCAGTAAGCCCACAGTTGTATGGTCTTTGGCTAGCAAGAGATTTCGTAAGTGCTGCTGAAAGCCATTGAGGAAATTATTGCCATCGAAGCCATTTCGCAAAACCTCATCAAACATCAACAAGGCCCCGGACATGTTGGCGGCCAACAAGTCGTCCACTAATCTGAAATAATAGTCATAATCCAGAATGTGCAAATTTTTGATCGTATCCTGGTAGGTGATTTTTCCATCCGAGGAGAACGTGGTGATCAAATCGAAAATGGACAGTGCGTCACGAAGTGCCCCGTCCGCTTTTTGTGCGATCAGGTGAAGTGCTTCGTGCTCCGCCTCAACATTTTCACTTTTTGCAATTTTTTGCAGCTGCATTACGATGTCATTGACTTCGATGCGGTTGAAGTCATAGATTTGACAGCGGGAAAGGATCGTCGGGATGACCTTATGTTTTTCCGTAGTCGCCAGGATAAAAATGGCATAACTGGGAGGTTCCTCTAAGGTCTTCAGAAAGGCATTGAAGGCCTGCGTCGAGAGCATGTGCACCTCATCGATGATGTAAACCTTAAAGTCGCCTTGCTGAGGAGGATATCGAACCTGGTCGATCAGGTTCCGGATGTCGTCCACGGAATTGTTAGAGGCTGCATCCAGCTCAACCACGTTGAAGTTAGAGGTTCCCTCCGCAGGTTGATCCTCAAACCCATTGATGGTTTTGGCTAAAATCCGGGCACAGGTCGTCTTTCCTACTCCTCGCGGCCCGCAAAAAAGCAATGCTTGTCCCAGATGGTTGGACTTGATGGCATTTTCTAAGGTAGTTGTAATGTGCTCCTGGCCTACGACCTCCTCGAACCCGAGGGGCCTGTACTTACGTGCCGATACCACAAAATTCTCCATCTGTTGGGCAAGATAATCTGAGAAAAATTCTTACTTGAATTTTAGCAGAAAAAATCGTTGAGTTTTTAGTCCCTTGTGCCCGAAGAGCAGCATTTCATTTTCATTGAGTTGCGTACATAATGCGGGCCGCACTTTTGTTTCGACATCTCCCCGATCGAACAAGGCATCTCTCACGACCTTTCCATGTTCATCAATGCGTGAAACCATCACCATGGTCGTGCTGTTTTTCTGCATCGGCGCCACACGGCCGACGCCGCTGTAGTTGAGGTTTTGCGCATTGTCATTGAAAATCAAGTAAATGTGCCGGTTATTGTATGCAGAGGAATACGACGAAAACGCGGCTCGGTCATTCGTAGTGTGCTGGTTTTTCGCTACACGAATCGCGTCAGTAAACTCTCCCTGGGGATTGATGTTGAGCAACATCATATCGTCATAGTCGAAGTGCGTGGTAGTGATGACACCGTATTGGGTGTAGGTAGTCACAGTATAAATGTGTCGTTGTTCCGCGATGATCTTTGTACTTCCGTCTTCGCCTAAAATAAACTCGTCAATGAAAAAGAAGGGAAGTTCGACGTCTTTCCCTTTGTCCAGTTTCTTCTGGATTCGCTTCTTTTTACCTTCTGTCATGTTCTGCAGCAAAAAGCCGTCTTCAAACTCCTTAAACGACTTATGAACAACATTCCTTGACTTCCCATCAATGCGCATGTAGTAGGCCCCGCCAGCTTGAACGGTGCCCTTATCCGAATAGAAGCCGGCGCTAATGATATCGCCCGAAGGTGCAATGTCCACTTGCATGTCCTTCAGGTATTTTCCTTCCGATTCAATCTTGAAGGAATCAATGCCACCGGTTTTGTCAAAGGACAAAAGCAAGTAATCGTAGTTGATTTTTCCATCCAGCTTCACCCGGCGTTTGCCGTAATACCGTCGGCCTAATATGTAGAGATCACCCTCCGACGTAATCCGGTGGGTTGTCAAATCAATGAGTTTATTGGTATAGGGCAGTTCAAAACGCTGCGTCCAGGTTTCATTCAGGGAGCGGTCAAAGACATGAACCCCGAACGCTTGATTTTCCTTGCGCTTGTTGGGGATGGTGTACACCAATGCGATGGTGGACGAATCGCTGGAAAAGTGAACCGCCATGTTCGACTGATAGGCAGATCTTCCCTCATTCAGGATGTCTGCAATCAGTTTGGGTGACTCCAGTTTCCAACCCTTCTTATCGATCTTTTGGAGATAGATCTTCTTACTGGTGGTCGATGTGGTCTCAGTAAACTGAAATAACTCACCATCCAGCATGAAGAGGTTACTCGCATAGGCGGTTTCAAGACCCATGTCGGTGGACAGCGGCAGTTCGTCCATGAGGGTCAGATCAAATCCAAACTTGGAAAGCGAAAGCTCACCAATTCCTGTTTTTCCTTTGGCATAGGTCATGTAAAAGCCCGTATCATCGTAACCGACGAACTGGACCGGGACGGATCGTTTCGACACCTTAAAGAACGGGCCAGGCTGGATGTCGTAATCTTCGAGTTTCGGTTGGGCGATCAAGGAAAGTCCGGCAGCAAGTGCCAGCAAGCAAATGGCGTTTTTCATAGGTAGCTAAAATAAAACGAACGGCAAACTTCAGAAAGATCCGGGGAATGTTTAGAAGCACAACCGTGTTAAATTTGCATCATATATGGGGTCGACTGGAATCGACAGGAAGTGCAAAGCATACGCTAGCATGCCGGGTGTTGAATGAGCACACGTGATCAATTCATTCACAATTATAATTGGCGAGTCTAACTACGCTATGGCAGCT
>CAZQDI010000105.1:0-14109 GCA_964591785.1 uncultured Roseivirgaceae bacterium | reverse complement strand
AGTTTACTTGCCATCATTGCCTCTCTCGGCACCTTGTTCACGGTAGTATACCAAACTGACTTAATCAGGAAACAGCAGTATGCTTCAGTCCTACCTTATCTGGAACTATGGAATTCCAGCCAGTCAGATTCTTATCGCCTGATACTGGTCAACAATGGAATCGGTCCTGCTTTTCTTGAGGACGTCTCGATCGTCTATCGGGATAGTGTTTATCGCATGGATCCTGCCAACTTTCTATATTCGGAAATCCTTAAAACGGACACGATTAGAAACGTCACCTACTCGAACATTCAAAAAGGGCGACTCATCCCTCCGGGCACACGAATTGAGTTACTGAGCGTTGTGGGGCATACGGAAAATTCCGATCGACTTTGGTCTTGGTTTTCTGGTGATGACCCCGACCGGAAAGAGCTTCCAGAAATCGAAATCACTTATTCCTCTGTTTATGGAGAACGTTGGAAAGTGGCTAAATACGGAACAGACCAACCCGAAAAGCTCAACTAGAACTTATCAGTAGGCCCTTACCTCCACACCTTTCATGAAATTGATGAAAGAACGATTGACCACCCGATTTCCGCCTTTCGTAGGATAGTCCCCGGTAAAGTACCAGTCTCCCAAATGGTTTGGACAGGCTTTGTGGAGATTGTTTACCGTCTGGTAAACGACTTCCACCTCTGCAGTCATATCTTTCGGAACAACTATTTCAGAAATTTTAGTCGAGATCTCTTCGTCAGTAAATTGACTATAGAGCTCATTGACATGATTGACGGGATCAGCAGCTGATTGGTTTGCAAGACATTTATCAAAGACTTCGTCGAGTAGTTCTTCCTGTTGGTGGTCCTTCAGCAGCTGCAACATGGCCCGGAACGCTAAAAACTCCTTCATCTTACTCATATCAATGCCGTAACAATCAGGGAACCTGATTTGTGGTGCTGAAGACACGATGACTATTTTCTTCGGCTCGAGTCGATCAAGTAGTGTCAGAATACTTTTTTCCAGCGTCGTCCCTCGAACGATGCTATCATCGATCACCACTAACGTGTCTTTCCCTTTGTTGATTACTTCATAGGTGGTATCATAAACGTGCGAAACCAACTCATCTCGATTGTCATCATCCGTAATGAAGGTCCTCAGCTTAGCATCTTTCAGTACCAGTTTCTCAACACGAGGTTGGAAATCAAGCATTTGCTCGATGGAATCTGCAGAGGGCTTTCCATCCAGAATTACTTCTTTTCTTTTTTCAATCAAATAATGATCTATGCCCCTCATCAGTCCGAGGAATGAGGTCTCTGCTGTATTGGGTATGTAAGAAAAAACTGTATTCTTAAGATCAAAATTTATGGCTTTCAGAACTTGAGGGACTAACAACTCGCCAAGCTTTCGTCGTTCCTCGTAAATGTCCGGATCCGTTCCTCTGGAAAAATAAATTCGCTCAAAGCTGCAGGACTTCTGAGGCAACTGCTCTATGAATTGCTGTTCTTCATATTCACCCCCTTTGTCGATGATGAGTGCGTGACCTGGAGTTATTTCTTTGATGTCGGAATATTCACACCCAAAGGCTGTCTTAATTGCGGGCTTTTCGGAAGCAACTACAATAATTTCTTCATCTGCATAATAATAAGCAGGTCTGATTCCGGCAGGATCCCTGGCAACAAAAGATGCACCATATCCCAACATTCCTGCCATGGTATATCCACCATCAAAATCCCGGCAAGACCGTTCTAATATCTTTTGAAGATTCATCTCCTCTTCGATTTTAGAGGTGATTTCTTCGTTGGTTAATGTTTCCTTGTACTTATTGAAAATACGCTGATTCTCCTCGTCAATGAAATGGCCTATTTTCTCCATTACCGTCACGGTATCCACCTTTTCTTTAGGAAATTGACCCAATTCTACCAACTTATCAAAAAGCTCATCGACATTGGTCATATTGAAGTTTCCCGCCATTACAAGGTTCCGGCTGCGCCAATTGTTTTGCCTAAGAAACGGATGACAATTTTCAATACTATTCTTTCCGTGAGTACCGTAGCGCAGATGACCAAGCCAAACCTCACCTGTGAATGCGAAATTTTCCTTTAGCCAATTGGCATTCTCAAAATTGGACTTTGAAGCTTTTCTTGCTTTTTCATATTTCCGACTGATCTTCCCAAAAATGGACTCGATGGGATTGCCGTCAATCGTTCGATACCTACTGATATATCGATGGCCTGGAGGTAAATCAATCTTAATGCTTGCGACACCGACACCGTCTTGACCCCTGTTACTTTGTTTTTTCATCAACAGGTACATTTTCTTCGCTGCAAAAGCAGGGGTACCGTATTTATCAATATAAAATTGGAGAGGCTTGCGTAAGCGGAGATGGGCTATGCCACATTCATGTTTGATTGGATCACTCATGGGCGTTGGTAAGCAAGGATTTTAAACTCATCACTAACTCAGGTGCAAAGAACAACATTAACATGGTAATACCGAAAATAGTTGCGATAATTTTTATCTTCCATGAAAATGGATGAGCCAGATTGTCGGGTTCCTGATCAATACCATTAAGAAATACAGTCTTTGGAACTCTGAGGTAAAAGAACAAGGAAGCCACTGTTGCCAAGATCGCGCCAGCCAGAAAAAGTACTTCGAAAACTGATCCGGTTTCGAGATAAATTGACCAAAGGGATGTAAATAAGAACAACTTAGCCGTAAAACCAGCCAATGGCGGAAGGCCTACCAAAGAAACCAATATCAGAGTGAACATCACCACCACCCACCTTTCATTTTTCGCTCTGACATATTCGTCATTTCTGATGATCGAACTAGCTTCAAAATAGGCAATTAGGAAAAATGCACCGAAATTCATCAACCCATAAACCACAGCATACCACCAAAAGGCACCTTCATTTGACATACCGGAAGGAATCAAGACAAATCCAAGCAAAAAGCCAGAATGCGCAATCGAACCAAAGCTTATCATCCTTCTGGTATTGGCTTGTTTTAAGGCTCCCAAGGTACCCACCAGTATGGTCAGCAATCCTAGGATTAATACACCATAAATCAGCCAATGATCAAAGGCGAAGTTTAGGCTGTTGTAAATGCGCCTCAGTAATACCAGCCCTGCCAACTTCGGAACAATGGAGAATAGCGCCACTGAATCCACTGGAGCAGCCTGATACGTAGCCGGAGTCCAACCATGGAAAGGAAAGATTGAAACCTTGAAGAACAGCCCCATCATAACAAAGACAAATCCCAATTCTGCGAGTGGCTGATTAATCAGCAAGGCGGACCATTCTGAGATAAAAAATGTTCCCGTGGTGCCGTACGTTAAGCCAAGACCGACCAGCATGACAGCAGAACTTACAGCGCCGAAAAGCAGGTATTTAATCCCTGCCTCAAAACCCTCTTTTGTGAAGGTAAAACCTGTAAGAATGTACGAAACAAACGAGATCAATTCCACCGACAAATAGACCATCAATAAGCTGTTGGCCTTCATTAGAAAAGTACTGCCAACCAAGATTGAAATGGTAAAAAAATAGAACTCCGGGGTGTGTCGTTTCCTTGGAAAAATCAAGATCATCAGTCCAAAAATGAGCAGCAGTGACGTAAAACTTAAAATCTCTTGATTCAGAAATAAGCTGCTACTTAGATAGTATCCCTCTTCTGAAATCTGTAGATTAACCACAATCCCAAGAAGTAGTACCAGCGCAAATACAGCTTTAATGACCATGACTCTCTTCGTCATTAAACCCACAATCAACAAGAGAAATGTCCCTGCTAGTAAGGTCGATTCGGTGCTTGCCGCAGAAAGATCATTGAGTATTCCATGAAGCTGGTCTTTTATCTTCATGGATTAAATTTTGCAAGGTGTAAAATGAAGAATTCTATGGTTTCATTGGAGTAGTCCAGCACCAACTTTGGGAAGATTCCTAATAGGACAACCAGAATCGACAAGGGAACAAACATTAGTTTTTCACGGAATGTGAGATCAACCATCTGCTCATTCCATGAAGCTTCACGAACAAAGTAAGTTCCAAAAAACATGCGCTGCATGGTCCATAAGAAGTATGCAGCAGATATGATGATACCTGTCACGGCAACAAATCCAACCCAAGCACCAATCTTATTACTACTAAAGGCCCCCATTAATACCATTAACTCCCCTACGAACCCAGACATACCCGGCAAACCAAGACCAGCAAAAAAGAAGACAGCCACAAAAAACGTAAACACTGGCATCTTGCTCGCCAGTCCGCTAAAGCAATCCATGGTACGATTACTTGTTCGATCGTAGATAACTCCCACAATAAGGAACAACGCCGGTGAAATAAGGCCGTGAGAGATCATGTGGAATAAAGCTCCGGAAAAACCTGTAGAAGTCATTGATGCTAACCCAACCAATACAAACCCCATATGAGAGACAGACGAATAGGCAACCATCCTTTTCAAATCTCTTTGGGCCAGGGCATTCAATCCACCGTACACAATCGATACCACTCCGAAAAATGCAACCCAACCTGCTAGTTCAGCTGCCATATCGGGGAAAATTCCATACAGAATACGAAAAAGTCCGTAGGCTCCAACTTTCAATAATAAGCCTGCCAGTACTACTGAAATTGGAGTTGGTGCTTCCACATGAGCGTCAGGTAGCCAGGTATGGACCGGAACCGAAGGCAGCTTGATTCCGAAGCCAACGAGCAGCAGCACAAATGCCAGTGCTCTGGCAGGTACACCTAAAAATTCTCCTTCAAAAAACGGATTTAGAAATGAATCTTCAATGTATTTGCCATCCAGCATCGCCACCAGACTGAAGGTATTGGCACCATCCTCCTGCACACTCATATACAACATGATCATGACGATCAGGATGAACAATGAGCCAAGGAGAGTATATAGAAAAAATTTAATGGATGCATAAGACCTTCGTGCTCCCCCCCACATCCCGATCAGGAAAAACATGGGCAGCAGCATAAACTCAAAGCACAAATAGAAAAGGAAAAAATCGAGCGCGATAAAACACCCTATGACACTGCTGCTAAGTATTAGATATAAGATGTAATAGCCCTTGGTATTCTGTTTTACTTTCCATGAGGAGACCAGGCCAATAAAGAGAATAAGAGAGGATAGCACCACCAGTGGAAGACTGATTCCATCCACTCCGATGTAATACTGAATTTTAAATGTGCTGGCAGACTCTAAGGAAAGATTGATCCAGTTGACTTTTTCAACGTATTGGAATGCACCCTCCCAGCTTGTTGGAGTTAAGGTCTGATCATAATTCAATAAAAGGAAGACCGAGAGACCACATTGGATCCCGACAGCGGCCAGCGCCAAGCTTCTGAAATTATTTTTACCCCTTGCAGGAATAATAGTCATCACGAGTGCGACCAGAAGCGGAAAAAGAAAAATATATGAAAGCGTATGCTGCATTTAGTACTGAAGAATAATGATCGAAGTTAAAATCAATAGCAAAATAATAAGCAACCAGATGATTTGTGTTTGCGCATCTCTAGCGCTTAAACCTGCAAGTCTCTTTCCTACCCAACCGGATACACTGGCAATAAAGTTGACGGGCCCGTCGACAAAAAAACGGTCAAACAAGGCAATTATCTTTGAAAATACCACGGTGAAAACCGCAACAAAATGCACTGCAAGATCAATGGCACTTTGATCAATTCGGCTAAGTGATTTCGAAAACCAGACGACTCCTTCCCCTATCTTATCATACACCTCACTTAGGAGTAAACCTCGATACACCATAGACCCGCCTATTGATGCAGGATTACCGATTTCTGTAATACGTGCCATGTACGTTGTGCCAGGCTTAAAGAAAGAATAGGCTAACACCAATCCAACCAGGGCGACAATTGCAGCCAAAAAAGGAATTAGTTCACCTCCTTCCAAGTGTACTCCTGAAATCGCGAAATAGTCAAAGATCAGAGAATCATGGGCTAACGGGTTCCAATTATGAAAGATCCAAATCGAAAACAAACTCAATAGGATCATGGGCACCTTAAAGTAGTTGGATCCAAGGTTATCAGCACCTTCAAACCCTCGTGCCTTGCCGAAAAAAATCAAGATTATCATCCTGCCCACGTAAAAGGCAGTCAAGAGAGCCGTAATCAATGCCACATCTGGAATCAAATATGCCCACCCTCCAGCTTCAATCGCAAAATTCCAGGCTCCAATTAAGATTCCGTCTTTGGACATAAAACCTGAGAACAAGGGTAGTCCTGCTAAGGCCATTCCACATCCGATGAAAGCGCTAAAGATTACAGGCATCGTATTTCTGAGACCTCCCATGGTACGCATATCTTGTGGGTCGGACGAATTCATTTCCTGCAAATGATGGATTATTGCTGCTGCCCCTAAAAAAAGCCCAGCTTTGAAAAATGCGTGAGTAAATAAATGAAATAACGCTGCTTCTCTTGCTCCCACGCCGATGCCCAACATCATATACCCAAGTTGCGAGATCGTTGAATACGCAAGTACTCTTTTCAAATCAAATTGAGCAATCGCAGAAAGGGCCGCATAAAATGCAGTTACGGTTCCAATGATTGCAATGAAAACAGAGACCTCGGGAGTTAAGATCGGTGCCAATCGGAACAATAGGTAAACTCCCGCCGCGACCATCGTAGCAGCGTGAATGAGTGCTGAAACCGGTGTAGGACCCACCATGGCCTTTATTAACCAGCTCGAAAATGGGAACTGTGCAGACTTTCCAAATGCACCAATCACAAGGGAAAAAGAGGCAATCCATGAAACTGTTCCTTTCAGTTCCGAGATCGAGAGCGTTCCCACCTCATTGTAGGTAAGTAGTATCCCCACCAATAATGCAGCATCTGCCACTCTATTTACCAAAAATGCGGTCATTGCAGATTTGGATACACCGCTTTTCCGATACCAAAAACCAATTAACAAGTAAGAGGAAAGACCAACCAACTCCCAGAAAATAAAAAGCAAGATCAGGTGATCGGCCATTAGCAAACCAATCATCGAAGTAATGAATAGGCCTAGCTTACTGAAGTAGCGATTCTTTCCTTCGTCATTCTTCAAATATTCAGCGGAAAACACCTGAATTAACAAAGCAATAAAGGTCACCAAAGAGGTCAGTAAAAGACCTGTAGAATCAACCAAAATTGACAACTCAAATCCCGGCAACCATTCCCACCTAATTACTTCTTCGTGCTGAAACGATAGAAGTAATGTTAGAGAAATGGCAAAAGCAATGAAGGTGCTCCCTGCACTGATCAAGGTTCCAAACCTCGAACTAAACCAGCCAGCTAAACCACCAAAAAACGGAAGAAAAATCAAAAGGGCTAACGCATTAATCATTCCCAACCTCCCTCAGTAAATCCAAATCAGAAACCTTACTTTTTCTATAAATATTTAAGAGAATCGCTAATGCAATGGAAACCTCACATACAGTCAGTACAACAGAAAATATTGCTAATATTTGTCCTTCAAGTTGCTGATGATGGTGCGAAAACGTTGCCAACATGAGATTGCCTGAATTCAATATCAACTCAACTCCAATCAGGATAAAAACGAGATTTCTTTTACTCAAAACAACAAATACCCCAGAGCAAAACAATAAGGCTGCAAGGTAGAGGTAATATGGAGTTAAAAGCTCATTCATTGGATGACATCTTCGCCAGATAGGCAGCCCCGACAAGCGCTACCAAAAGAATAAATGCAATCAATTCAAATGCAACAATGTGATCTGTCAGAAATGAAATACCAATTTGCTCCAACTGATTTCCCTGCAATTGAGAAGACGGCTCATCAAACTTCGACATGGAAATAAAATAAACCAGCAGCAAAAAAAGGCCCACTGAAATAACCGAAGCAACGAGTACATTTCTTGAACCCGAAAGAATCATGTCACCTTTCATCCGGCTGCTCATCATGACTCCAAACGACAGCAGAATGACCACACCCCCTGCATACAGTAAGATCTGAACGACTGCCAACAGCTCAGCCTGCAGCAATACATACACGCCGGCAACACCCAATAGCGTCATTGCAAGAGCATAAGCAGCATGAACTACATTTTTCGTGGCTATAATAATTCCAATTCCAATCAAGATCATCAGCGATAAACCCACCTGTACTGCAATCATCATTTCTTCTTTGGTATTTTGGGCTTGAACACAGGTCTTTCCACTTTTTTAGGTACAGACTCTTGCTCCTTCTTATTCGTTTCATTCGGCTCCGTTCCAGTCGTCTTTGGCTTCAATACCGGTTTAGTCACAGGTTTCATAACAGGTTTCCCTTTTGGCATAGCCACAGGTTTTTTCTGTATCTCAGGAAGTTTTTCAACCGGTTTTGCTTTGGTCTCAAGGTAGCTTTCGAACTCCTGTTTCTTTTCGGTTATTTCCTGTTCGCTCATCTTGCTAAATGAGAAATTGTGATCTAAGATATCGGTTGTGCTAAAATCATACTCTTTGGTCATGGTAAGACATTCGGTAGGGCAAACAACCGTACAAAGCCCACAAAAGCAGCACTTGGCCATATCAATGTCAAACTTTGCTGGATAAATCCTTAATGGAGTACCGTCTGAGGTTTTTCCAAATACCTCCGGCGATCTGACCGGCTCAATATCTATGCAGTCAACAGGGCAAATTTTTGCACATTTATCACAGACAATACAGTCATCTATTTCGTTATGCAATTGGTAACGGCCGATATCTGGAACCGGGATTTCCTCGGAAGGATACTGAACGGTGAAGGTTCCTTCAGCTTTATGAAAGTAATTACTTTCTCCAATCCATTCCTTCTTTCTTTTTTTCCGGGCCTTAGCAAAGTATCTGATTGCTAAAGACATCCCTTTCAATGTCGTTTTAATACCAGAAGATATGTCGGAGAAATAGCTCATTAGTTAATCCACCATAGTTTCCACAAGGCACAAAAAAACAACATTCCGATCGATATGGGAGTCAAATATTTCCACGACAATGACATAAGTTGATCCACTCTGAGGCGAGGAAGCGTCCATCGGATCCACATTTGCAAAAAAATCAATACCATCGCCTTTGAGAGCAGCCAGAAAGTACCCCAAATCGGGCCGGAGGTTAGATCAAAAAATGCCATGGAACCGATATTTGGAAGTGGAGAAACCCAACTGCCAAAAAACAAAATGGTTCCCAGAAGAGATAAAAGAAGCATCATGCCATACTCTGAGAGCATAAACATCCCCCATCTAAATCCAGAATACTCAGTATGATACCCTCCAATAAGTTCAGACTCGGATTCTGGTAAATCAAAAGGTGTTCTGTTTGATTCTGCCAATCCTGCAACAAAAAAGATGATGAATGGAATAAGTAAAACTGGATGCATCACGACGTTCCAGCCAAAAATCCCGTTTTCATTCTGGAGTGAGCTTACGATTTGCAGATCAAGAGACCCCACAACAATCACCACACAGAGCACACTCAGCCCCAAAGGGATTTCATAGGAGATGATTTGTGCCACGGACCTAAGTGCACCAAATAGACTGTACTTGTTGTTAGATGCCCAACCTGCCATCAAAATTCCAAGTACATCCAACGATACGATGGCAAGCAGGAAAAACAATCCACTCTCAATTGCCGCTCCGGCAACGACTTCATTCATTGGCAAGACGGCATATCCTGCAAAAACTGCAGTAAAAACAATGAAAGGTGCAACCAAAAAAGGCACTAAGTCTACAGCATTCGCCCTGATGTCCTCCTTCTGCAACATCTTCAGTAAATCAGCGATTGTTTGCAAAAGACCTTTGGGTCCGACAACCATGGGGCCCAATCGATTTTGAATAAATGCCGCGGTTTTTCTCTCGGCATAGACGGCAACCACCACAAAGCCCAGCAAAAAAATTAAATAAAACAAAAATGAAATCAACAGCTACTTATTTTATCCTGGTAACCACCCCACATAGACGTCCTCAATTCTCAAATAATCTATGGAAGAATCTTCAAATACTACTTTCTTAAATACAACTGTAACCCGATACCCTTGGTTCTTTTTTGCCTTCGCGCGCTCTTCCGCTGAAATCAGTATTTCAATAGTACCTTGGGTTGGTGCCTCCTCAATCAACAACTCTGGCTTCTCGAACATTACATCATTACACAATGAGGCAATGATCGGGCCTTTGTATTTTAAGCGCCTGACTTGCATTACATCAGTTTTACCAACTCCATACGCCTGGAAATCATTGAACTCAACTTCTGCGGCATTGAATGCGACAGACACATATTCGGTGTTGTCATCGGTCAATTGATACACAATGAAATTTCCACATCCTACGGCATCCCCCCTGTAAGCGTGAAAGGCCTGGGTATTTTTGTTTACTGCACACCCCAGAAATGCAACGCATATGACTACATAGTAATGAATTTTCACAAAGTGAAATTAGTTGAATTCGTCCCAAATCTGTAAATGCTGCAAATGAACTTTTTGTCCAAAAAATAGTTTTGTGGTGTTTTCAAAGGAAAGCGTATAATCCGTGACAAAAAATTGATCTTCTTCGGTTCTGGACTTAGCCACCAACTGATTGGCCTCCAGGTAAGATTTTAAAGCAGAAGCAACAGTCTGAGCCGAATCAATTACATCAATAATGTTGGAACGATTGGTATAAAAATCATTTATTTGATCTTTGATGATGGGATAATGGGTGCATCCTAAAATAAGAGATTTGATCCCTGTCAAATGCGGTTCGTCCAAGTACCTTTGAATAATATCAGAGCTTATTGTATCAGAGAAAATTCCCTCCTCAATCATGGGCACTAAAAGTGGTGTGGCAAGCGATCTTAACTCAATCCCTTGCCTTAACTTGTCAATTTTATGGTGATAGACATTGGAATCAACTGTTTGCTTCGTACCAATCAAACCTATTTTTTCGTTTTGAAAGTTTTCCCTTATGTAGCCTACAGTAGGGTTAATCACGTCAAAAACCAACGCACGCTTTCCCACAAATTCAACCACCAGGTCGTAGGCTGCAGCGGAGGCTGAGTTACAGGCGATTAGAATGATTTTGCACCTTCTCTTCATTAGATAGTCAGTAATTCTGACAGCGTATGCTTGCACTGCGGCAGTGGATTTGTCCCCATAGGGTAAGTGCGCAGTGTCTCCGATATAAATGATCGACTCATCTGGCAACTCCTGTTTTAATGCCTTGGCAACTGTAAGTCCACCAATACCACTGTCAAAAATCCCTATCGGTTGATTTGATTTCATCAATAAAAAATCCCTGATTTTCATCAGGGATTTGCAAGTAAAGAGTTAGAAATATTTGTGTACCATTCAAATGTAATCAATTCGTCATAGCAACCAAAAGGTCACTACGTGTTATGATATGCACCTTGTTGCTTTGGTCTCTTACCAACACGGCTTTTCGATCCTTACCAAGCATAGAAGACATCACATCAATGGTTTCGTGCGGAGATACAAACTGAAAAGAACCATCCATTACCTCCGAAACCGGTTTATCTCTAAGTTCTGGATTGTCAATCAGACTTGATAAAATTTTGCTGTCAGAAATACTGCCCACAAAATCCTCACCTTTGACTACAGGCGCCTGATCAATTCCTTTCAGGTTCATCTGCTTGATGGCCTCTCCTATTTTTATTTCTTCGCTAATAGTCAGTAGCTCCGAGGCGCCATTTCGGTGGGACAAAATATCTCTTGCAGTTGCAAACTTTCGTTCTTCAAGGAATCCATGGTCTTTCATCCAATCGTCGTTGTAAACCTTACCAAGATATCTTGTGCCGTGATCCGGTAAAATAATCACCATAACATCCTCATCCTTTAGATGATCCTTCGCATACTCAAGAGCACCTTGAACAGCCGCACCACAGGACCAGCCAATAAACAAACCCTCTTCGCGAGCTAACCTTCTGGTCATGATTGCTGAATCCTTATCTGTCACTTTCTCAATGTGATCTACCAACTCAAAATTCACATTTTCCGGCAGGATGTCCTCCCCTATTCCTTCGGTGAGGTACGGATAAATTTCATTTTCGTCAAAAATCCCTGTTTCCTTGTACTTCTTAAAGACTGATCCATACGAGTCGATCCCGACGGTGATCAAATTTGGATTTTGCTCTTTAAGGTATTTTGAGGTGCCACTAATTGTACCGCCAGTACCCATTCCAGCTGCATAGTGGGTTATTTTTCCCTCAGTGTCGTTCCAGATTTCCGGACCAGTGGTTTCATAATGCGCGGCTGTGTTAGAGACGTTGTCGTATTGATTTGGATAGAAGGAGTTGGGGATATCCTCGTTTAGCTTTCTAGCAACAGAGTAGTAAGATCTCGGATCCTCCGGAGACACATTGGTAGGACATACCACCACTTCTGCTCCCATCGCTCTCAAAATGTCGATTTTTTCTTTACTCTGCTTGTCAGCCAACGTAAAAATACACTTATACCCTTTTGAAATGGCGACCAGCGCAAGTCCCATTCCTGTGTTTCCGGATGTTCCTTCGATGATTGTTCCGCCTGGTTTGAGAATCCCTTTTTGTTCTGCGTCCTCTATCATCTTCAGTGCAATTCGATCCTTAACAGAATTGCCAGGATTGAAGTACTCAACTTTGACCAGGATCGTTCCTTTGATTCCCTTATTGACACTATTTAACTTGAGTAAGGGGGTGTTTCCGATGCCTTCAACAAGGTTATTCAAATATTTCATGAGCGTTGTTTATTCTTTGATTTTTTGTTTTTACCGGACGTGAATCTCAGATCCATTCATTGATTATTTTGTTTGAGTCCGGTTATCTTTCTTTGGGTTTTAAATTCTTTGGCAAAGGTAGGGAAACCTAGTATCGAATTCTCAGCTTTTCAGCATTAGAATTGAATAACTTTAATGTGTTATAAAAACTTAACCTTATGAAGCAATTTACCTTTTTGCTAATTGTCCTCATCGCAACTTCTACCTATTCCCAAAATCCCTATTCTCCCAAGGTACTAAGCATGAGAGAACGTGCAGAAGTTATTGATGACTGGCTCGCTGAACGTGCTGAAACCGTACTTCCAATGCTTATGCGTCGGGCAAACATCGACATGTGGATCATCATTGCAAGAGAGTATAATGAAGATCCCATCATTAAAACATTGCTGCCAGCCACCTGGCAATCTGCCAGAAGGACAACCATGCTGATTGCCTATGACAATGGCACTTCGATAGAAACCTTCGGGATGTCTCGATACAACACAGGAAGTTTATTTCAGACAATTTGGAATAAAGATGAACAACCGGATCAATGGGAAGCACTTGCAGAGATGATCAGTAGCAAAGATCCCAAAAGAATTGGTATCAATAAGTCTTCAAATTTTGCCCTGGCAGACGGCATTTCCTACACCCATTATGAAATGTTGATGGATGTCTTGCCAGATAAGTACCGTAAAAGAGTGGTTAGTGCAGAGGATGTCGCTATTGGTTGGCTGGAGACCAGAACCGGCAGTGAAATGATGGTGTATCAAAACATCGTACGGATTGCCCATCAGATCATTGCAGAAGGTCTGTCAGAGAAAGTTATTCAGCCTGGCATTACCACCACTGATGATGTGGTTTGGTGGTACCGTGACCGCATTCGGCAACAAGGGTTTACTGCCTGGTTTCACCCTACTGTCTCCATTCAAAGAAAAGATCCGGAATCTTTCGAACACCTCAGAGCATTTTCAGAAAGACCGGGTCTTCAGGTGATCTACCCGGGAGACCTTCTACACGTTGATTTTGGCATTACATACCTCCGGTTAAATACGGATACACAACAGCACGCATACGTTCTGAACAAAGGAGAGGAAACCGTTCCGGAATATCTGAGGTCTGCATTCAGAAAAGGAAACAAAGTTCAGGATATTCTCACTTCTCAATTTGTTGCAGGAAGGTCGGGCAATGAAATTCTGCAAGCCGCACTTGATCAATGTCAATCAGAGGGGCTGAAAGGTGTAATTTACACGCACCCGATCGGATTTCATGGACACGGAGCTGGCCCGACCATAGGTCTTTGGGATCAGCAAGATGGAGTCCCAGGCCCCGGTGATTATCCACTCTACAAAAACACCGCTTATTCAATAGAATTGAACACTGGTGTATTTATAGAGGAATGGGACAAGGAAATTCGTATCATGTTGGAAGAGGATGCTTTTTTT
>CAZQDI010000104.1:0-14162 GCA_964591785.1 uncultured Roseivirgaceae bacterium | reverse complement strand
CAATAATGAATGCAATGCCAATTAAAAGGGAGAACTGCCTGTTGAAGAGTAGAATAATCTCCTTTACGCTTGCACCCAAGACTTTTCTGATGCCGATTTCTTTGGTCTTTTGCATGGTTACAAATGAAACCAGCCCAAATAGTCCGAGACAGGCAATGATTATGACCAGTGCGGAGAAGAACTTGAAACCAGTAAAAATCAGATTCTCGATGACATATTCTTTTTCCATGGAATCTTCAACAAACCCGTACTTGAAAATATTGTCGGGGAAATGTGTTCTCCAGCTTTGCTCTATGGCAACTATAGCTGTCGTTGAACTAACCTTAATTTGGGCATCCCACTGAAATGCATGCCAGTTCATCAGGATGACTGGTGACATCTCATGCTGTAATGAATAATTGTGAAAATCTTCCACCACACCTACGATGGTGGCTTCCCCTTCATTAATTGCAAGTTTTTTTCCAATGGCTTCCTGTGGGGTCCAGTCAAATGATTCTGCGACCATCCTGGTGATAATAAACTCATCAAACCTGGGCTTATTTTCCTTAAAATTTCTCCCGGCGATCAATGGAATGTTGTAAAGAGCCAGGTAGGCAGAATCTATGATTTTCATTTCGGCACCCATTCCCGCATTGACCTCTTGGTGCGGCAACCTGTATCGAGTACCAAGCGCAAAATTATTGACGGCCATAGGAGGTCCCGAGCTGACCGAAACCTGGCTAACCTCACTCATCGTCAGGAGTTCGTTGACAAAAACATCCTTTTTGTCAAAAGATGGAACAGGCACAGAGACAATTTTATCGTACTCAAAACCCAGTGTTTTTTCATTAAAGTACGTTAACTGCAGGCCAATGATGATCGCGGCAATAACGAAAACCTGTACGATTGTAAATTGGAAGAACGTGAGCCCTCGTCGCATATTTCCTCCTTTGGTTTTCACGGCCCCTTTGCTGGTCAGTACTTTTATGGGGTTAAAGGAAGAAAGAATGATGGATGGATAAATGGTAGCTGCCAGGGCGACCAGGAGACAGAAAGCCAGGGCCTTAACGATGTCTAAAAGTTGAATAGCGAGCTCCAAGTGAATAATAGAGAGAAATGAATTGATCGGCTCTATGGCGAGATAGGACAGACTAATTGCCAGGAAAAATGCAATGCTTACCAATAAGGTGTTTTCGATGATAAACTGACTAATGATGATGCTTTTGCCTCCGCCTATTACTTTCCTGATACCCACTTCTTTCGATCGGATGGATGCGTTGGCTGTCACCAGATTGATGAAGTTTATGATTGCGATGAGTAAAATAAACCCGGCTACCAAGAGCGAAATATTCAAAGTCCTTTTAGGGATCTGGTATCCTTGGGGGGTTGATCCATACTTTGTGTCGGTATGAATGTCAGCTAATGGCTGTAAGGAGTAGCTAATGATGTCGTCATCATCTTCATTCAGATACTTTCCTTTCCACTCATTGATTTTGAGTTCGATTTTCTCTCGCTGCTTGTGTTCCCGGAACACCACAAAGGTGGTGCCGCGATAGTTACCTGACCAATTGTTTGCTGGATATGGGTTGTGCTTCTTAAAGAATTGGTAAGAGACAATCATGTTTGCCTTTAAGTTGATGTTAGGTCTATTGTCCTCGATGACACCGCTGACGAGCAAAGGGTCCTTATTGTTGAGTAGTAAGGTTTCACCAATGACTGCTGAAGCATCGAAATTTTTGCCAAAGCACTTTTCGGCTACACTTTTAGTTAAGATGACGCTATTGAGTTCTTTCAAGGCAGTTTTAGGGTCTCCAGCCATCCACTCAAAGTCGAACGTTTGTGGATAGTATTCATCAGCAAACAGCACGAACTGCTCTTCGAACAAGACCCTTTTTTGATTTGCCCTTGTATAGCTAAATAGACGGTTTAATGGACCGGCCGTCTGCGTGACTTGCTGGAAGTCTGGAAAGTCACTCCTCAAAGCGGCCGCCAAAGGGTAAGCGGTAGTCCCCCAATACAATTCTTCATCCGGCCGTTGCGTCTTTTGAACCACTCTATAAGTTTGCTCTGCTAACTTATGATGTTGGTCAAACCCATTTTCATATTGATAAAATATCAAGGTCAATAAGCACACTGCTGCTGCTGTTGAAAGTCCAATGATGTTGATCATGGAGAATGACTTCTTTCTGACGATACTGCGCCATCCGATTTTTAAATTGTGTTTGAACATACCGTAATAATTAAGTTTTTGAACACCTCCTAAAGGTTTGATTAATTCTGGGCGAAGGAGCCTGAGAACATCCAAAGTAAAATACCACCTGGATGGCTTTTTATCGAAGCGCTGGATCAAATCACCTTCAATGTCTTCTGCAAAGTCAGGATGACAAAACCACCGAAAAAAGCGGAGTGGATATTTAGGGATCCGTTTATTCATACTTCAGCGAATCGACGGGATTTGCCTGTGCTGTTCGGATCGACTTAAAACTCACAGTGATCAGTGTAATCAGAAGCGACCCCAGGCAGGCAGCAAGAAATACCCACCACTTCAGCTCAATCCGATATTCGTAATTTTCCAGCCACCGATTCATGCTCAGTAGGGCAATGGGGATGGAAATCAAGCATGCGATTCCGACCAGAAAAAGGAACTCTTTCGAAAGCATCTTCCATAAGGCAACAACCGATGCACCAAGCACTTTTCTAATCCCAACTTCTTTGGTGCGCTGCTCCATCATAAAAGACGAAAGACCGAACAATCCAAGACAACTAATAGCTATGGCTAAACCTGCAAATACAGAAGACAGTGTTCCAACTCGTCGTATCTGCTTAAACTTTTGCTCGTGAATATCGCTTACGAAATTGAAGTCAAAGGGCTTATTCGGGAAGTTGCTTTCAAAGACCTCTTCTACTTTGGTGATGGCTTCAAGCTGGTCCTTTTCCGAGTCCAGTCGAACCAGAAAGAAGTTGACATTGGTACCAGGATTGACAACAAAGACGGCTGGCTCGATCTTATGATAGGGAGACTCTACGATCATATTTTTGGTAATACCGATGACTTTAAATTCTTTATACCATTTGATGTGCTTTCCAATTGGATCGTCAATTCCCATGTAGTCTGCCGCGGCCTGGTTCAAAATAATGGCTGAGGAATCAGATGCGAGTTCGGAGGAAAAGTCTCTTCCTTCAATGACTTCCCAGTTGATCGTCTCTCCATAGTTATGACTTACAAAATAAGTTTCTAAGATGGGGTTAAAATCAGGATCTCTGCCTACCCAGTCAAAGCCTGTATTCCTATTCCAGGACTCAGTCAAGGGAGCTGATGACTGTGCTACCTGAGTAACAGCTCCGGTTGCAATCAATTCATTGATGATTACCTGGCTTTTTTCGTAATGACCGGAGGACATCTCGATGGCAAGGGTTCCCTCACTGTCATAACCAAGCGGCCGACTGATGGCATGTTGTATTTGTTGAATGATTACGAAGGTGGTAATGATGAGTGCGATGGAAATGGTGAATTGAAAAACTACCAGGGATTTTCTGAAAATTGCAGCTGACAAACGGCTGCGGTATGTACCTTTCAATACCTGGATGGCCTTAAAGGAAGATAAGTAGATGGCAGGGTAACTGCCAGAGATCAACCCAACAACCATCGTAAAACATAGACCAATGACCCAAAAACTTACCTGATCAATGGGAATTGCCATTTCTTTTTCTGTCAGTTGATTGAAGAAAGGCATGAGAATGATGGCTATTGCGGAAGCCAGAATAAAAGAAATAAATACGATTAGCGTCGACTCCGTGAGAAACTGGGCAATGAGTTGTTTCCGTCGGGAACCGATGGACTTTCTGATTCCCACTTCTTTGGCACGTCTGGCCGACTGCGAGGTGCTTAAGTTCATGAAGTTGATGCAGGCAAGGAGTAGCACAATGGTGCCAATAACTCCGAACCACCAGATATATTGAATCAGTCCTCCGCTCTTCTGGCCATTTTTCCAACTCGACTTAAGATGCCAGTCTTCTAAAGGGTGCAAGAATATCTGACAGTTTTTCTGCTTCTCCTGCTCTCCAAGCTGTTCCTGTTTGATTGATTTAATTTTAGAACTGACCTGTTCCATCGAGGTATTTTCTGCGATTTGGGCAAAAAGCTGAAAAGAGTTGTTATCCCAATTTGTATTGGCCAGTTGTTGCTGCATCCAATCCTGACTTGAAACGAAGAAGTCCCAAGAGCCAATGAATCGAAGACCATGAAAGCTACTATTGAGTGGAAAGTCCTGGTAAACGCCCTTTACTACCATGATGAATTCATCATAAATCGCAATACTCTGATTCATGGGATCTTCGTCCCCAAAAAGTGACTGTGCTGTTTTTTGGGAGAGAAAGATGGCTGCTTCTTCGGCTAGTCCATCTCGATTTCCTTGCAGCATCTCCAGGGACATTATGTGAGGAGCTCCTTGTTCCATGAAACCACCCCTCATTGAGATGACGTTTTCTTCATGCGACAGCTGGTAATCTCCAAACCAGGTGCTGATCGCCAGATGTTCGAAATCACTGCCATATTGGTTTCGTAATTCCACAACCAATGGGTGAGGAATGGCAAGCCAGGTTTCAATTTTATCGTTGTGCTTCAAATGCTGCATGACCCTTGCCACACGATCATAGTGCTCATTCTGCAAATCGTAAGACCGCTCATCCTGGATCCACATGGCAATCAAAAGCGTAATGGTAAGTCCCATCACCAAACCACCAATATTGACTACTGCAAAGGATTTGTGCCTGAGTAGATTACGATAACTGATCTTAAAATAATGTTTAAACATGCCGTAGTAATTGAGTTTTTGACTGCCACCAAGTGACCTAAGCAACGTGGGGCGAAATAATTTGAGCACCTCAATTGTGAAGCGCCACTTCGAAGGTCTGCTTGCAAACCGCTCCATCAGGTCCCCTTCGATATCATCCACATAATCGGGGTGACAAAACCACCGAAAGAATCTTATCGCATATTTTGGTGGTTGCTTATTCATCCCTTAGTGCTGCAATGGGATTTTGTAGTGCTGCATACCTGGCTCGAAAGTAGACGGGCAAAGCTGCTACGAATAGGGTAATCAGCTCGGCTACCACGAAAATCTCCCACCGCAATCCAATACTGAAAGCGTAGTTATCTAAATAGGCACTCATGAAATACCAGATGATGGGAAGTCCAATGATCATGGAGAGGAGAATGGGCCAAACCAGTCCTTTTGTGACGGCTCTAACCACATTGTTCAATTGTGCTCCAAGGACTTTTCGTATGCCGATCTCTTTGGTTTTTCGAATGCAAACAAAATAGATGAGCCCAAATAGTCCGAGGCAACTGATAAGAATGCTGCTTGCGGTGAATAAGCCCAGAAATCGGGTAAATTTTTGGTCACTTTCATAAAACCTGCTAAGGTCATCTTCGACATAGGTGTACTCAAAGAAATTGTTAGGAAAAAGGCTACTCCAGGATGCCTTTATCGAGGCTAGGGTAACGGATTGATTCGATTCCTGAATATGGATATGCGCATGATAGAATCTTGAAGGATCATGCATTAATGCATGCGGAACAATTCCGCTCTTAAGACTTTCCGAGTGATAGTCCTCTACGACACCAACCACCTTAAAGCGACCTGGCCATCCCTCAATGTATTCGCCAATTGCTGCCTTCGGGTCTTGAAGTCCCATAGCCTGACAGAAACTTTCGTTGATTAAAGCGACACGCTGAGAAGTGTCTGTTGGGACCAAATTCCTCCCTTCAATAAGTGCTATTTCAAAAAAATCCAGGTAATTCTCATCGATAAATTGGAGCCGTGTACTAAGTGGCTTTTCCATGTTTTGGTTATTGATTCCGGCCCACCAGTGGTTAGAGTAGCTAGAGGGACTTACCAGGCCGTAGGAAAAGCCACTGACTCCTGGCAGAGATGCGAGTTCATTCTTAAACCGAGCCATTTTAACTTGATCTCCCACTTCCGGCATATTGATTGAAATAATACCTTCAGTCTTGAAGGAAAGGTCTTTGTTATGTAAGTAGCTCATCTGGCTTGCTGCAGTGATGATGGAGATGATCATTGCCTGAACCACTACAAACTGAAACGCAATCAGTAGTTGCCTCAATCCGAAACCAGACGATGCTTGCTGATAGCTGGGTCTCAGCAATTGAGTCGAATGAACTTTGAAGGTCGCCATAGCTGGGTAGATACTTGACAAGACAGTGACCGCTATCCAAATGCCAAGAGCCATCAGGATAAAAGTGGTGCTTTTTAACGAGTCTACCGGAATTTCAGTAGCTAGAAACTGATGGCTGAAATGGAGAATAAGGCCAGTTAAGAAGGTTGCTAGTATGATAGCTAAGAACACCAATAACCCCGTTTCGATAAGTGAATGCATCACCAAACTGCCTTTTTGACTACCCATGATTTTCCTTACTGCAATGCTCTTTTGCCGAACGATTGTCTGAGCTGTACTAAGGTTTACAAAGTTGGAGATGGATACAATGATGAGAATGAATCCTACAAGTAAACAACTATCTAAAATCCAGGTGGGTGTATAGTAGTTGAAAGGGTCATTGTCTGGATGGAGATGAACCTCACGGAGTGGGACAAGTGCGATGGACGTGTAATCAAACTCTTTATGCGAGCTGGCAATTTTTGAAATGCGAACGGCCACCCTGGTAGCATCCTTAACATCTTTTAATTTGACCACACCTTTAAAGGCAGAATCGCCACCTCCCCAGTCATCGTCTCTGATCGCATTCTTCCACGGATGCGAAGAAATATTGAGCAGCATTTGAAAGGGAAATTCCGAATTCTCTGGCATTTTCTCAATCACCCCAGCAACTACATAGTCCTTCTCATTGTTAAACCTGACCACTTTTCCCATTGGATCTTCCAGTCCGAACAGCTTCTTAGAGGTTGGCAGATCAATAATAGTTTGATCGGGTGATTGCAGAGCAACTTCCGGATTACCTGCCACCCAGGAGACCTTGAGCATCTTCAATACCTCCGGGTCTATATAGTATGCTTTGTCTACCTGAAGGTTCTTGCCATCGGCTCTTACTACCTGTGGAGTGTATTGGTGGATAGAAACTGCTTGGTCAACTTCGGAAAATTCACGATTTAAAGTGTTGATGACCCCACGAGGAATCTGAGAACCATTTTCGCCATCTTCTATTCCTATCAACTGAAAAATTTGATCATGATTTTCGTGAAATGCGTCAAAACTTCTTTCAAAGCGCACAATCCAAAACATGGACATGGCAATGCCTAAACCGACAATAAATCCAATGAGATTGATCGAGGTATAGGTCTTATACCGCCTTAGATTGCGAAAAGAAACTTTAATATCTGTCTTTAACATACCGTAAAAATTTAATTGCCTATGTCCATCAAGTTTTCTTATCAGACCCGGCCTGAAAAGAAGTAATACATCTCTCGCAAATAGCCAGTTTGAGTAGTTCCTTTTGCTGTATTTTTTCTCAAAACGTTCTACTAGATCACCCTCAATGTCCTCTGCGAATTCCGGATTGCAGAACCACCGAAAGAACCTAAGTGCCAGCTTGGGAACTTCTTTTTTCACCCTTTTTGAATTGCGTACTTCAAAATGAATTCAGGGACGGCATTCCAAAGTCCCATTCGTTGTTCTTTTGTCTCCTGCAGCATTTGTTTACCAGTTGACGTCAGGTGATAAAATCGCTTTCTTTTACCACCGCGAATGGCCGTGGCCTCACCAAGCTCAGACTTCAGATAGTTCTTTTTTTCCAGCCTTTTAAGAACGGTTTGTAACGCCCCTATGCTGACAGATCTTTTCAGCCTACTTTCCATCTCCTCGATGATCGAGAAACCGTAGGCGTCGTCTTGCAATATGGCGACAGTCAGCATGACGATCTCCTCAAATTCTCCCAGATTGTGTTTTCCCATTTCAGTAATATTTACCTTAAATGTAGTATTTACTTTTGTTATATACCTTAATTGTAGTTTTTATGTTACACTTTATTGAAATTTTCTTTTGAACACCTTGATAATTTGTCGTTTTGAAGTCTTGCTATTTTCGGGCAAGGTGACATTTTTGCGTTATGTTGACATTAAGAGTTGGTGGAGTTGCTGAGCACTATAATCTTCCGTGGCACTTGCTGATTGAGTCGGAGAAGCTATCAGCTATCGGTGTTGAATTGCAATGGATAGATTGTCCCGGTGGTACTGGAGAAATGACCAGCTACCTAAATGCCAATGAACTGGATATGGCAGTTCTTCTTACGGAAGGAATGGTTACTTCTTTCATGAAGGGGAGCCAAGCAAAAATCGCAAGCATTTTTGTGAAAAGCAGCCTTGAATGGGGAGTGCATTCGTCCCGATCCAATCCATTCGTACCTGGTGAGACAAAACCCGTCACGATTGCGATCAGTCGAAAAGGATCTGGGTCACACTTAATGGCTCTTCTCTATTTACGAAGGAAAGGGATTGCTTTGGAGAATGTCCGATTTAAGGAAGTAGGGTCCTTAGCGGGAGCTTTGCAAGCATTTGATAGGTTGGAGGTGGATCTGTTCTTATGGGAGAAATACACTACAGAGCCTTATTGTTCCAGCCATGATCTAGCCCTGATTGACAGCATTTTCACACCTTGGCCATGTTTCGTGATTGCGGTGCGCGAAGCGTTTTACAAACAACACCGGAAAAAAGTAAGCAGACTACTGTCCGAAGTCTTTAGGGAGGCTGACTTGTTAAAACAAGATACCAATGCGGTCGATCTAATTTCGGAGCGATATCATCTATCGAGAAACAGGGTCAATAAATGGTTTGAAAAGGTAGTTTGGGGTGATGGAGAAAACCTCTCAGTCCAAGAAGTCAACGAGGTGATTGATCAGCTCAGAGATGCAGGCAATTTTGAGGTAGATAAGAAGCGGTCTGAACCCCATGAAATGCTCCTGGAAAAACAGCTGATTTTCTGATTTCAATCAATTTTCCAAAATTGCTTGTTCACTTTCAGTACCTGCTTCCTCTTTGCCTTTGAAAAGAGGTTCTTGACTACTCCGTGAAATACTTCAATGGAATCCCCACTCAAAGCAATTACCACTAAGGTCAAAGTAAAGTCAACCTTGAAGTTGTAATAGTAAAAGATCCACACCATCAAAAAAGAGAAAAAGGTCAGTTCAAGTAGTTGAAATAGCTTGGTGATGCCATCGTACCACTTTGGCAATGCTGCATACACAATTTTGAACAAGAACACATTGACAAGACACATGACGACTGCCAAGAGTATACCCAATTTCTTGGGCATTTCATCAATGTAATCTTCATCCAAGATCATTGAAACAATGTTTGCATGTACGACACCTCCAAACATATCATGCTCTGCCTTGCCCACGTAGTTTTTATTGAGTGGGGTGAAATATCGATCTTCATTCGTATTCACATCTCCGAGATACGCGCCAAGATGGCACATGATGATGATTTTATCTTCCAGAAGGTCCGCGGTAAAGCTCTCATTAAAGACGTCTTCAACATCCAAAACAAAGTACTTCATGCCATACTGTGAGGAAACGAAACTGAAAACATTTCCCTTGTAATTGATGGTTTCTTCTATTTTGCCTCGATCCAAAAATCTACGTGCTTTGGCTGAGTCATAAGCCATGGCCATCTTAACGGAAAATGCATAGTGCATTTCGCCACTTATTTCTTGCCTTGTTACAAAGTTTCTGCACATTTTGAGGTCTTCCTGGGACTCGGCATCTGTTGGTAGGTCAACAAAACCTAGATGATTGGATTGTCTAATGTATTCAGGTGGCATTAGCGGCTGCAGAGGTTCTTGCGTTTCGAAGTCGAACTGCAGATCCTCTGCCAGGAGGAGGTTAGGGGATTCAGAGATTACTCTGACGAGAGCGCTATCTTCTTCCCAGCTTTTTTCTGCAAACAGGGTTGCATCCAGTCCAATGACTTTTGGGTTGTATTTATTCAGAATCTCAATTTGTCGGGCGATACCCTCTCTCGGTATGACACCAAAATTCACCATCACTATTCGCTCGTCCGCAATGGGATCGTCTTGCAGCTGAGAAAAGACAATATCTGTCAGTTCAAAGTCTGCAAACATCTCTCCAATGGGATCGAACAGTTCAAATACCTTGAAATATGTCAATGAAGCAAATAGCCCCATGAGCCCAAATATGAATGCCGTGCAAAGGAAGGTGTCGAGTATAAATCTTCTCATTGGTAGGTGAAACAGTTTAAGAAGTAGCTTTACAGTCGGATGAAGATAACGATAAAAACATTATTTGGCTTCGAGGAGATTCTGGCACAAGAAGTAGAAGCGCTTGGCGGTGAAAAAATTGAAAAGATCACGAGGGGAGTCAAGTGCGAGGGTAACCCCGCTTTTTTGTACAGAGCAAACCTTGCATTGAGAACGGCCATGAAGATCATGGTCCCGATCCATACTTTTCATGCCAAGAATGAAAAACAACTCTATGATAGAATGATGGATTTCGACTGGTCTCACTTCTTAGATGTGGATCAGACCTTTGCGATTGATACCGCGGTTTTTTCCGAGCTCTTTACTCATTCCAAGTTTGTAGGCTATAAATCGAAAGACGCGATCGTGGACCAATTCCGAAATAAATACCGGAGGAGACCATCAATAGATACGGAGAATCCTGATGTCCAGCTTAATGTCCATTGTGCGAATGACTTCTTTACCATTTCAATGGATAGCTCCGGAAATGCCTTGAATCAACGGGGGTATCGCGAAGATGGACATCGCGCTCCCATGAATGAAGTGTTGGCAGCAGGAATGTTATTGCTATCGGGCTGGGATAAGAAAGTACCTCTGATCGATCCAATGTGTGGTAGTGGGACCATTTTAGTAGAAGCAGCCATGATGGCGATGCATATGGGTCCAAATCTGAACCGAAAATCTTTTGGTTTCAGAACGTGGCCAGAATACAGTCCGATATTATTCAATAATGTTTTGGCAGAAGAACAATCGAAGATCAGGAAGCCTCAGATGAGCGTAACTGGTATTGACCTTGATGAGGCGGCAGTACAGTTGGCTCGGAAGTCCCTGGGAAAGATCGGTTTGCGAAGGGAAGTTCGGATCAAGACTATGGACTTTAGGGAATTTAAGCCCATTGATGAGTCCGGAATGATTGTAACCAATCCTCCCTACGGAGAGAGGATTGGCGATAATATTTTGGAATTCTACAAATCAATGGGTGACGCTTTCAAGAATCACTTCAAAGGATACGATCTGTGGTTGATTAGTTCAAACAAAAAAGCCCTAAAACAAATAGGGCTTAAAGATTCTAAAAGGGTCACACTCTACAATGGAAAATTAGAATGTGATTTTAGTCATTACGCGCTGTATTGATTTAGTCCCAGGGTTTATCATTCTTAGCTTTGGGTCCTTTTAACCTCTTTCTTTTGGAGGTAACTTCCGTTGGATTAAGAATAGCCTCTGCCCAAGGCTTCCGATTTTTGAATGCTGGGCCTTTGCCTTCTTTTTGATCCGCCGTGACGAGAGTGCTTTTTGGTGATTGGTCGTCCCAAGGCTTTTGATTCTTGAATTTGGGTCCTTTGTTATCACCGCTCTGAGCGATTATGATCGTAGATGACAGGAGCAAAGCTCCCGCTAATTGTAGCTTTTTCATAGTGGGGTAAATAGAATGTTGTTATAACAACAAACATAGAATAATCCCAAAATGTTTCCAATCAGATCTTTAGGTGAATCAACTTACCTTTCCCTACACTCGAAGTCACAATGAGGATCAAATTGGCATAATCACTTTCGTCAAACTGTGTAAAGGTCTCCCTACCAAGAAGTGCATTGGCCAGCGTTGGTATCGTATTTGAGTGACCTGAAATGACAATGGTATTACCCTCATGCTTTTTTATCAATCCTTCGAGCCATTCATTACTCTCAAGAGGATTATAGGACTGGATCACCAAGCTTTTCTGATCAGCGATATGCTTTAATGTTTCCTCTGTCCTTTTGTAGGGAGTTGAGTATAATCCTGAAATTGACTGGTCACGAAGGAGCGTACTCAAATACTGAGCTCTCAGTTTCCCCTCCTCAGTTAGTGGAGGATTTCGAGTGCCATCATCAGCTTTTTCGGCATGTCTCACCAAAATAAAAGTAGTCAGGTCCTGACCTACGCTGGTGTGACCATAGATGAGGAGTACCAGGAGGAATGTTAATTTTTTGTTCATCAATACACCAAATTAGGGTTATCAGGGTCTTTGCTTGTAACTAACACTAGTCAAGTTAATGAATTAATGAAATACCTGACCCGTCTCACCATTGCCACTCTTTTTCTTACATGCTTCTCCAATCTTCTGGCTCAACAGCAGTCTAAGTACACCATAAGTGGTTACATCAAAGAAGAGCTTAGCGGTGAATTACTTCCTGGTGTGACCATTTACATACCCTCACTCAACACGGGTGTAATTACGAACGGTTATGGATTTTACTCAATGACCTTGCCAGCTGGCGATTATGAATTGGTATTTACCTATGTGGGTTTTGAGGGCGTTCGACAGCCAATCAAATTAGATAAAGACCTTGTCATGGATCAGTTCTTGAAACCCTCGGTGGTGGCACTGGAAGAGGTGGTGGTCAGTGCGAATCTGTTGGACAAAGTCAGTGAAACTACCCAAATGAGTACAGTGAAGATGTCTACTAAAAGCGTGGAAAATATCCCGGCTTTATTAGGTGAAAAAGATGTTTTCAAAGCGCTTCAACTGATGCCTGGAGTCCAGTCGGGGAGTGAAGGTACAAGTGGACTTTATGTTCGGGGAGGTGGCCCTGATCAGAACCTACTGATTCTGGATGATGCAATTGTCTACAATGCAAGTCATCTTTTTGGATTTTTCTCGATTTTTAATGGCGATGCACTTAAATCCATTGAGTTACATAAAGGGGGATTTCCAGCGCGATTTGGTGGCCGTTTGTCTTCTGTTATAAAAATGGATATGAAGGATGGTAACAAGGAAGAAGTACATGGGAAAGTAGGAGTTGGCCTGATTTCATCTTCCTTGCTGCTCGAAGGGCCAATCAATCGGGGAAAAACTTCATACATTGTCAGTGGTCGACGAACCTACATCGATGTGTTGGCGGCTCCTTTCGTGGCTACAAGTGGATCTGATGAACGTGGAGGCTACTATTTCTACGATCTCAATGCCAAAGTCAATCATGAGTTTGACGAACGAAATAAGCTATACGTAAGCGGCTACTTTGGTCAGGATCGTTTTTATGCCAGGACCAGGGGTGAAGCGTTCAAGGCAAGTTTGAGTTGGGGCAATGCCTCCTCTACCTTGCGTTGGAACCACCAGATTTCTAAAAAGCTCTTTAGTAATACCTCTCTGATCTTAAGCAGGTATCTGTTTAAAATTAGAGAGGAAGATGAGGATTTTGAACTTCGGTATAGCTCAAGTATCCGAGATATTGGGGTTAAGTATGATGTGGACTATTTTCCGACCATCAATCATGCGATCAAATTCGGTGTGCAGGCTACCAACCACAAATTTGTTCCCTCTGCACTTGTTTTGGAGGAGGGGGGAGATACTGAGGACATCGATGATGCGGATAAATACAATACACTGGAGTCTGCCATTTATGTGGAGGACGACATGCGACTACATCCCAAGCTGAGTGCTAATCTTGGTTTCAGATTAAGTCACTTTACTCACAGCAGTAGTACCTACGTAAAGCCGGAACCTCGCATCTCCCTGGCGTATATGCTCAGTACAGATTTGTCCGTGAAAGCATCATATGCTACGATGAACCAATACGTTCATTTACTTAGTAATTCCGGGATAGGGTTGCCTACGGACTTATGGGTTTCGTCTACTGATAGAGTACGTCCTCAATCTTCTCAGCAGGTTGCTCTTGGATTCGCAAAAGATCTACCGGGAGGCTTTGCTGTCACCTTGGAAGGGTATGCGAAAAGATCCAAAAATGTCATCGCATACAAAGATGGGGCAAGCTTTCTTCTGCTGGATGACCCGGAGAATACCGAAACCATTTCTTGGGAAGATAACATAACAGCAGGAATCTCCGATGCCTATGGGATTGAATTTTTTGTTGAAAAGAAACTGGGTGATTTTACAGGATGGATGGGATATACTCTCTCCAGAACAACCATGCAATTCGATGAGTTGAACTTTGGTAAACAATTTCCGGCAAGATAC
>CAZQDI010000103.1:0-14171 GCA_964591785.1 uncultured Roseivirgaceae bacterium | reverse complement strand
GACAAAGTGACACTGATTCATTGACAATGCGAGAAGTACTGTCACGCGAGATTGAACGTTCTGAGTGTCCCTACCTTAAGCAAAAATTTAGGGAATTGACCCACACATTTCGTTAAAAATACAACCTCTCTAAGTAAGTTCTTTAGAGGTTGATCGGGAAGCCGCCCAGGCATGGGCGGCTTATTTTTCTCACTACTTCTAGTGAGCTGGTAGCTACTTCTAGTGACAAAAATTTTCGCTAATTCTCGCGATTGTCCAGATTTCAATCTCCTTCCAATTTTGCATTGTTTAGAATGATTCTAAACGGAACCAAAAAACTATTTTAGCAAACGATAAAAACAATGAATAAGAATTTAACTGTAATTGGACTCATCATGGTAGTGTCTACTTTTCTGATGAGTTGTGGGGATGATGACAATGATTCCGGGCCTACCAGCTGGCTGGACAGCGAGGTGGATGCCCTTGGCGAGGTGGACCTGGGTGGGTTTGCTATACCTACCACCTATCCTGAAACAAATGCAACGACCGGAGCACTTGCTCCTGCGGCCTATAATGGGCAAGTGACTCGCATCGAGCAACTGAATCAAATCAAAGATGTCTTAAGAGACCAGCCGATTACTGCGGACTTAGGCGACGCACTGCAGGACGGGACCAACGTACTCTTTACCGGGGACATTGCTGGAAGCAGCACCAACATCTACACCAAGATTGATGAACTCAATCATGACAATGGAGACAAATCGGTTGCTGACGCATTCGTCAGCCTTGCAGATGATTTGGTGGTTTCCAGTGTGACCAATACCGGAACAGCTGCTGATGGTACTGCGGGTATTCTAGATAATAGACACTTTAGTGACAAAGGCCTTGAATATGCTCAAATCCTTGAGAAAGGGCTTTACGGACCCTTATTGTTTCATCAAATGGCAGGAGACTACCTCCGACCCGTTCAGGCGGGTGCGGAAAGTACCAATTACCTGAACGATACGGATGACTATTCTTTCGAAGGTACTGCCAGGCAGCATGCTTGGGACGAGGCGTTTGGCTACTTCGGAGCTGATCCGGCAACTTATCCAAATGCCAGCAATACTTCCAGCGGAGATGGAGACTTCATCGCCAACTACACATTTGATTTCAGTGACGAAACGGAAACAGCTTTTGGAATCAACTTGGCTCAAAAAGCCATGGACGCATTCATCTTTGGACGTGCAGTACTCAAAGCTGGGGAGGGTACCACTGCATTGGATGAAACTCAAAATGAAGCCTATTACGATGCCGCCCGGGCAGACGCAATCAAGTACGTGGAAGCTGGATTGGCTGCCGCTGCCTTCCATTACCTGAACGATGCCATTGACGATGTGGATCCGGCAGACAAGTTGCATCATTTATCTGAAGCATTGGCATTTATGTATGCCTTGGCATGGAGCGGAGGTAATGGTCGAATCTCAGTTTCTGAAGTGTACAGTGCATTGGGAGAGCTTGGCTGGGGAGCGTCGGACCTCAGTGGAGTGTATAGCGTGGATCTATGGAACGTGACCGACGAACAAATGGAGGCCGCTCGACAAAAACTGGACCAATCATTTCCGGGTTTTGCGGAGGTCCCTTTTTAAATCTGAACAAAAAGAAATCAAAAATGAGAAATTGGAATTTCGTCTACTTATTTGTTTTTGCTGCAATTGCATTGATGCTGCAGGCCTGTGGAGAGGAAGGTGGAGAAAGTGACCCGGAGGTCTCTGATTTTACCAATCTACTCACGAACCAGATAGATGAGGTGATTACACCTACTATGGTGGCCTATCAGACGGAATTGACCAATTTCAATTCAACAATCCAAAGTGTGACTTCTATGGATGAAGTCACACTTTCTTCCATTAGAACGGCATTCTCGGATGCATACATTGCTTATCAGTCCGCTGCGGTTCATGACTATTTTTCTACCTCCAGCATTGATTTGGTTGATCTTACCAACTTGTATCCCATTGATGTCACCATTCTTGAAGACTTAATCGCCACGGAGTCTAACAGGTTTAGCTCTGGCGATCATGAACGAGCCAATGGATTCCCTGCACTGGACTACATGCTCTATGGCCCTTCTGACGTCGTTTCGTACTTCAACGAGGATCAAAAAAGACTGGCATTTTTAAAGTCGCTGGTTGGGGACATGAAAGATCGCGCGGATGTTTTGACCGATCAGTGGAGTGGACTGAGAGAAAACTTTATTGAAGCTGATGGTACTTCATTGGGAAGTGCAATTAGTGGCCAGTTAAATGGGAGCATTGCCTACTATGAATTTAATGTGCGAGAGAATAAAGTGGGGATCCCAATTGGTAGGATTGGGCCGAATGATTCGTCCATTACACCCGATGGCACCAAGATCGAGGCCTACTACCGGTCTCAGTTTGATGGAAACGATGCCTTCGCGATTGCCCTGGTCCGTGCGGCTGTTGAAGAGATGGAAGACTTGTATCTTGGAACTACGTCTTCCGGGTCGGACGGACAAGGATACGACGAACTCCTGAATGCCAGAGATCAGTCTTCGCTCGATACCGACATCAAAGCACAATTTCAACTTATTATCAACGAGCTAAATGGTCGTACCTCGATCACCGAAGACAACAATACGGACTTATACGATGCCATCCAGGGGTTGGTGACTTTGTTTAAATCAGACATGTTGCCTGTATTAAATGTACAGGATGCGGACGGAGCCAACGATGGTGATTAATTGACAATAAAGGATAATATTTCTAAAGGCACGTCAACGTGCCTTTTTGTGCTTATAGATGATCCAACTCAACCAAATAGCCGCCTATCTTTCAAAACCGGTCTCCAACGCACCGCTGGTTGTCTTTAGGCTAGGTTTTGGAATGTTGCTGCTTTACAGCTCGTTAAGAACCCTGCAAAAAGGTTGGGTGAAAGAGCTATATATAGATCCTGTTTTTCATTTCAGTTTCCTTGATTGGGCTCAGCCTTTGGGGGGTCAGGGTATGTACCTTGTCTTCATATTGATGGTCTTTGGTGCGCTAGGCATCTTGCTTGGATTGTTGTACCGTTTAAGTGCTGCCTGCTTCTTCATCTTGTTTACTTACACGGAACTTATCGACAAGACCTACTATTTGAACCACTACTACCTGGTTTCCATACTCTGTTTCTGGCTCATTTTTGTTCCGGCAAATCGACGGTATTCGATCGATTTGATGCTTTTCCCGACCCTTAAGACCAATCACTGCCACCATTGGCACATCTTGATTTTCAAAGTGCAACTTTCGATTGTTTATTTCTTTGCAGGTTTAGCAAAGGTGAACCCAGACTGGCTTTTCAGGGCCCAGCCCATGGCTACCTGGTTGCCTGGAAAATATGCTTTACCGCTATTAGGCAAGGTGGTTCACCTGAAATCAACTGCGTTCCTATTTAGCTGGGCAGGCTGCATGTATGATCTATGCATCTGGCTATTTTTGTGGCTGAAAAGAACGCGTGGAATTGCCTATTTGTTGGTCCTGCTCTTTCATATTTTAACCGCCATACTGTTTCCCAGGATTGGCATGTTTCCGTTCATCATGATCACTTCGACGATCATTTTTTTTTCACCGGAGTGGCACGAAAAACTAATAGCTCATCTGCCATTTTCTTCCAGGGAAGCACTAGAGGACTCCATCAGGTTTTCAATCAATAGGAATTTGGTTTCGATAGTCTTGGGTTGCTATTTCATGCTACAGCTCTACCTACCTCTTAGGTATTTGCATTATCCTGGGAATCTATTTTGGCATGAAAGAGGTTACCGCTGGAGCTGGCGTGTGATGTTGATGGAAAAAAATGGACTCACCTCAATCATCATGAGGGACCCTACCAATGATTTTCAAAAGGAAGTAAATCAGGACCTTTACCTTAGTCCCTTCCAACAACAGCAGATGAGATCACAACCAGATATGATCTTGCAATTTGTGAACCATGTCGGAGATGAATTTTACCAGCAAAAAGGATATAAACCAGAGGTCTATGTTAAAAGTAGGTTATCCCTAAATGGGAGGAGGAGCCAACCTTTTACGGATGAGAAAATGGACGTCTACAATCATACTGACCCGATGAATAGCGGTTGGATCTTACCATTCACAAGTGATGAATAAACTGTTCAATCTGGTTTTGATTTGGTGTTGGATTTTTCCAACCGTTGCCGTAGCACAAGAACTGGTCCAACTAGAGGGGCGCGTTGTCGATCTGGCCGGGCAACCCATTGAAGATGTGTTTGTTTACCTAAATGCGGATGAACAGTTCTCCATCACGGATCAGGGTGGGTACTTTACTTTTGAATTGCTCGCCAATCAGGAGTACACGCTTCGATTTCAAAGTATCAGAATTACTCCCTTTGAACAGAAGGTTTCGATCACTGAGGATACCAGGCTCACTTACAATACGCAAGAGCTTATTGGACAGCTTCAAGAGGTCGTGGTGGAATCCGGTGCCGATGCTTTTGGCATCCGGCAATTGAGGTCAATCGAAGCCGGAGGACTTTACGAAGGAAAAAAAACCGAAGTAATCAATATCGATAAACTCGTATCAAACAAAGGAACAAATAATGCCCGGCAGGCCTTCAGTAAGGTTCCCAGCCTCAATATTTGGGAAAGTGATAATGCGGGGTTGCAGTTGGACATCGGAGGAAGAGGTTTGAGCCCAAAACGGACTTCCAATTTTAACACGAGGCAAAATGGGTATGACATTAGTGCCGATGCGTTGGGTTATCCAGAAAGCTATTATACCCCTCCATTCTTGGCAGTACAACAGATTGAGGTGATCAGAGGAGCAGGGGCTTTACAATACGGCAGCCAATTTGGCGGCCTGGTTAATTTCAAAATGAAGCGTGGCGATGTCCAAAAGCCGCTCAACTTTGAGACCCACAACTCCTATGGGGCATTTAATTTCTTCAATACATATCATAGTATTCATGGTCAGGTTAAGAAGCTAAATCACTACAGCTACTTTTATTACAAAAGGGGAGACGGGTGGCGGCCAAATTCTGCTTTCGAGCAATATGGTGCAGCTACCAACTTACGATATCAGGCGTCGGAGAAAGTAAATATCGGTTTGGATTTCACCCACATGTACTACCTGGCTCAGCAAGCAGGTGGACTGACAGACGAGCAATTTTTGGAAGACCCTAACCAATCGACCCGGAGTAGAAACTGGTTTCGGGTAAACTGGACGCTGCCGGCGTTCATCCTTGAATATAAGATTTCCGATCAGGTCAAAATCTACAGCCGAACTTTCGGGCTTCTTGCCCGAAGAAGCTCCCTGGGACTGCTGACAACGCCCGATGAAGGAGATCCTGAGGTGCCTGGGGATTCCCCTGAAAACAGGGATTTGATTGATGGAAAGTTTCGAAATATTGGGAATGAAACACGCGCCACTTTTACCTACGATACCAAAAAAGGACTTAAGAATTCTCTTCTTTTGGGTACTAGACTTTATCGTGGGTTTACCAATTTTAGTCAATTTTTGGGCTCAACGGGCAGTGATGCCTCGTTTGAAAAAGTAGAACTTGCGATTGACAATCGCCGGAAATCAGATTTTGACTTTCCCAGTATTAACGGCGCCCTCTTTGCAGAGAAAATAATCCGACTTAATAGTTCGCTAAGTCTTGTCCCTGGTGTTCGTTATGAATTCATTAGAACCGAATCCGAAGGTACACTGACAACACCCGTACGAATCAACAGTTTCGGCGATGTGATTGAGCAAGACAGCCTGATTGCTCAAGAGAAAAACCGAAATATTCTCTTGGTGGGCCTGGGCATCTCCAGGAAGCTAGGCGAGCGGTATGAACTCTATGCGAATGCGACTTCCAACTATCGAGCCATCAACTTTACGGATATTCAAATACAAACCAATACGCAGTTGGTAGATACGCTGATCAAGGATGAAAGCGGTTACAGTTTTGATATTGGTATTAGAAAACAAGATTTTGATCCGTTCTTTCTGGAGTTAGGCCTGTTCTTTCTGCAGTACAACGATCGGATCGGTGAAGTACTCGATGACGGACTTCGTGTGCGAACCAACATTGGAGACGGCAGAATTGTGGGATTTGAGTTGTTCTTTGAAGCGAATATTCTCAAGATCTTAAAAAAAGAGAGCGAACATAAGCTTACCTTCTTTGTAAATGGCTCGATCAACAGAGGTGTTTATACGAATGTCAATGATCGATCTGCTGGTGTAGTACGGTCCGGAAAACGTCTCGAAGACATTCCCCAATACAACCTCAAGTCAGGCATTGCCTATGGTTATCGTCGGTTTTCAGCCACACTTCAAGGGACATTCGTTGGGGAGCAATTTTCAGATGCGCAGAATACGCGGGTGCAGATCACCCCGTTACAGGAAACTACGGGAGTTTTTGGCGAAATTCCTGCGTATTCAGTGGTTGATTTGTCTGCAAAGTTCGAGCTTTCAAAACGCATCAATTTGTCTGGGACAATCAATAATCTGCTCAATCAATCCTACTTTACCCGACGAGCAACTGCCTATCCCGGTCCGGGCATTATTCCGGCACAGCCACGAAGCTATTTCCTGACCATGCATCTCAAAATTTAAATCACAGGAATTGACAAAAATCATTTAGAATAATTCTAAATAATTACGTTTTGATAGTATGTTTGTGGTCTATTTAGAAAGTGTCTAAATAAGAATGAGTAGTATACCCATAGCATCGTCTTTACCGACCTCCAAGCTCTACAAGGAATACCTTTCCAAGAAGAAGAAAGGGAAAAAGGTGAAGAAAGAGTGTTGCGAGAAATACATGAAAAAGAAAGGGAAGTACTGCAAATCATGTCCAGTTTTACATGCAATGTGTCAAAATGCAGGAAGAGATTTATAAAACAAAAAGTGCCTCAATAGCACAGTGTGAGCAGACCGACTCTTTTTTGCTGACTTTTGATCAGGAGGAGTTTTCGTTCAAGCTTTGTGATTTATATACCTTCAGAAAGAGCATCATGTCGTTTGATTTGATGGTGCTTCTCGAATCCTCAGCACCGGATGTCGAGGTGGTTCATCTACCTCATTGTGATCGGTTCCTGCTACTCTCTTTGAAGGAGATTCTGGAATTTAGAGAGCTTCTAAACGGAACCTTCGATACTTTAGCACTTAACAGTGCAGTTCAAAAGATTTTACGAAAGAATGTGTTCAACTTTTGAAGTGTTGATTAGTTAACTCCAAAAGAAAAAGCAATGAAAGATATACTTAGAAGGCATCATGTCTTAAAGGATGAGATTGTTGATGTCCTTAACCGACAAGTAAAAATGGAAGCGCACTCATCAGCAGCTTATTTGGCGATGGCTGCCTGGTGCGATGTAAGAGGCTACGACAACAGTGCCGACTTCTTCTTCCAGCAGTCTGATGAGGAACGAAAGCACCAATTAAAACTTTTCCATTACTTGTGTGATATGGAATGCGATGCCATCTCCCCCACAGTCGGAGAAAGCAAGCACGAGTTTGGATCCTTGAAGGAAGTATTTGAGAAAGCATTGGAACATGAGATTGCGGTTTCTGATTCCATCCACGAGATTGTAGGGGAGTGCAGAAAGTACAATGACATCGCGACGGAGGAGTTCATGCGATGGTTTGTGCAGGAGCAAATTGAAGAAGAATATGTCGCCCGAAGAGCTCTTGAACTTTTTGATGTGCTTGGAGAGGATAAGATTGCACTTGGAATGTTTGAGGAACGGATCCTGGAGGTCAAATACGATCCCGGGGTTTAGCCAAAAAAGAAGATTTAGAAAAGCCTTTCAGTGATGAAGGGCTTTTTTTGTGGATTTAACTTTCACATAAATTTCATACATAGATGAACCTGTAAAGGCAAGAATTCCCTAAATTGGTGTATAGTAACCACCTACTAAACAACCAATGAGAAAACCTAAGAGAATCAGCCTTGCAGCCTGGCTGTTCGTGTTGTTCATTAGCCTATTATCTGCCTGCAATCAGAAGTGCATTGTGGTCTCAGATTCGAGTCTGTACCATGTCAGATCTGGCGATATCATCGAATACTCCTACGATTCATCGCTGATGTACTACGATGAGATCCACTTATCGAGCAAAGAACTGAAGGCCATCATTGCCATGAAGGAGAAGCAGTAGTATGACCATTGATGTGGTCGCCTGTGTTTCGATGGTGACATTCTGAATCAGGCATATTTCATTATTTTAACCTGATGAAAAATATGTGGTCTTTCTTCCTGATTGTACTACCCGTTTTGGGGTCTGCACAGCAAACGACTTTTGATGATCTGAAATTAATCCTGGCACAGGAAGCGACCATTGAACAGGAAGAAGGCAACATGGTTCAGTATTCGATCGATGAGTTGCCGCTGTACCTGATCGTCGATGAAACGGCCAATAGAATGCGCCTGATGTCACCCATTGTCGAAGAAAAAGACCTAAAGGAAAAGGACTTAAGAGTACTGATGGAGGCAAATTTTGACCGGGCTCTGGATGCAAAATATGCCATTGCCAACGGCGTATTATGGTCGGTTTTTGCCCATCCACTCAAGGAGCTGACCAAAGAGCAGACCATTGATGCGTTCAATCAGGTTCGAAATTTGGTCTACAACTACGGCAGCTCCTACACAAGTACAGACATCCTGTTCGGCGGCGGTGGCGGCTAGTTGATTTTGCTTGCCAGACCCTGCCACTGATTCGAAGTTCTGCTTACATTTGATGCCCAAAATTCAGGTCAGCTGAGATGCTATACTTTTGGATGAGATGAAAAGGTCGGGTCTGCTCCTATTTTTTACGGTGGCTTTTTGCGGTTTGGCCGATGGACAAATCGATAGTTTGATGCTTTTGAGAAACGTTGACAGTGATTCCGTCAGAGCTGAGGTTTATCTGTCTCTCTCTACCTATTACAATGGGAAGAATCTGGACTCCATGCGTTACTATTCAAGCAAAGCGATAGACGTGGTCGGCAGCAACCAGCAGTGGGCCCCGATCAAGGCAAATGCCCTGATGAATATGGGTAGTTCCTTCATCTATTCCAGAGCCTATGATTCTGCATTGCACTATTATCGACTAGTTACAGACGTGATTGATAGTGGCAACTACCCAATTGATTTTGCTCGATTATTGAGCAATCGAGGAATCGTTCACTACTATTTGGGTTCTTATGAGCAAGCGCTAGCCAACTTTGTCAATTCGGCTAAAATTCGGGAAGAGAATGGAGTAAATGCCTCTAGCAGTCACAACTACATTGCGGTGGTAAGTCAACAAATCGGTGATTTGAACCGAGCTAAGGCAGCATACAAACAATCTATTGCTGAAGGAGAAAAGTATGGAGCGAGCAACCTTGCATTAGCTAATCTCGCAGGTCTTTATATCAAATTGGAAGTCTATGATTCGGCTGCATACTATGCTGAGAAAGGACTTGTTCATGCGAGGTCTACAGGTTCTCAGTCAAAAATTGCTCATGCGTTGGGAATGATCGGTCTTGTCAACATGAAACTGGAAAAATTCTCTACAGCACTTCACACATTGGACTCTGCAATTCGTATTGGGAAACGGCTTAATGCCGTCCAAAAAGTTTCAGAACAGTACTCCTATATGGCACAGACCTTTACAGAAATGAAGGACTATGGAAAGGCACTAGCTATGTTAGACAGCGCACTGACTTACAGTAATAGCCCGCTCATGCGAAAAGATGTGGAGGAGCAGCGTGCAACCATTTATTTAAAACTTAAGCGCCCACAAAAATCGCTCGAAAGCTATAAATCTTACATTGCCATCCGAGATAGTTTGGATAATCTGGAGCGGTACAAGCAGCTTACCGAGTTGGAAGCAAAGTATGACACCGAAAAGAAAGAGCAGCAGATTGTCAATCTTGAACAGGAAAAACTCATTGCTGAATTGAGGATTCAGCAGCAAAACTCGCTTTTGCTAGTAGGTGGTGGAATGTTGCTCATTGTGATCGTGGTGGGTTATGGCTATTATCGAAACAGAACCCTGCGGCTTGCTCAACAACGACTCACCACCGAGCAGCAGCTGCTACGTTCTCAAATGAACCCACACTTTCTGTTTAATGCACTGGGAGCCATTCATTCTTTCATTTTTAAGGGTGAAAAGAGGGAAGCTGCAGATTACCTGTCGACCTTTGGAGAGCTGACCAGGGATATTCTGGACCAATCTTCACAAGAGTGGATCTCGCTTTCCAAAGAACTGGAAACATTGGAGAAGTACATGGAAATCCAGAAACTGCGATTTCCTCAAGTAACTTCTACCGTCGACGTTGAAGGGAGTCTGGATCGGGAAGGCTTGATGATTCCGCCGATGCTGCTGCAACCCTTTATTGAAAATGCTTTTGAACACGGGGTCAAACATCAACCTTCGGGACATATAGCAGTAAAGATTAAACCCATTGAGATCGACCGAATGGAAATAACGATTTGCGACAATGGGGAGGGACTTACAGCGCACCCATCCGCGCATCAGTCAAAAGCCATCTCAATTACCCGAACAAGGTTGGATCTTCATTTTCCGAAGAGCAGTTATCACCTCAATATTGGAAACCGGCCGGATGGTAGCGGAGTTTTGGTTAGCATTGCCCTCCCAAAAAAGGAAAGACTATGATCTCGGTATTTGTTGTTGAGGATGAAGTAAGAATCTTAGAAACCACCATCGCGATGGTGGAGGAACTGGGATACACGGTCTGTGGAAGTGCAGCGACAATCGACCGCGCGTATCAGGGGATCGTTGAGTGCCACCCCGATTTAGTTTTGCTTGACATCGAGCTGGGGAAGGAAACATCGTTTGACCTACTTTCCCGTTTCCCGTCCATTGATTTTCAGGTGCTGTTCATCACGGCCCATCAAAAATATGCACTGGATGCTTTCAAGTTTAGCGCCGTTGATTTTCTGTTGAAGCCCCTCAGTTATTCCGCACTTGAAGCTGCACTTAAACGGGTGAATGAAGTCCAGCCCGCTCAACAGAAGGAGCAGTTGGAGACCTTGCAGTTCAACCTCGCCAACAGGCAAGAGGAACAAAAGATCATTTTAAAGACTCAGGACAAAATCTGGATTCTTGAACTGCATGAAATTGTTTTTTGTGAATCCGACCTCAGCTACACCATTTTTCATACCGCTTCAGAACGTATCATAGTTTCGAAGACCATGGGCTACTACGAAGGACTCTTGACCGCTTACGGATTCTTCAGGGTGCATAAGTCCTTTCTCGTCAATGTCAACCACGTCAAAAAGATCCATAAGATGGATGGGGGTGAAGCCGAATTGTCCAACGGCAGTCGGGTGCCCATTTCTCAACGACGGAAAGAAGAGTTTCTAAAACTCATTGATAGCCAAGGGTTGTACTAGTGCCACTTAACAGTGCTTAGTGGAGGGCGATCGTTCCTTAGAGTAGCTCTGGCATTCCTTAAAGTCACCTCAAAACATGATGGCTACGGCGCAATTTGCCTACAAAAATTGCATTATGACTAGAATACTTCTTGCCTTGTTAATGGCCGTTGGTGCATTGAGCATCTCGGCTCAAGATTGGATACAGTTAGGCGCGTCTATTCCTGGCGAAGCCGCTTTTGAAAGTTGGGGTGGTGCGGCAGCGATCAGTTCAGATGGGACTACGATAGCTACCGCTTCTGCGGATGGAGCTGGTGGAAATGGAAAAGTAATCGTGTATCAATTCGATGGACAAAATTGGATCCCTTATGGAAATGCAATAACTGGAGTATCAAATATTGAGCGTATGGGGACTTCTATTTCACTAAATGAAAATGGGACCATTATTGCCATAGGCGGCATTAGTAATGGTTCTAATTCAGTACCGGGAAGGGTTAGGGTTTACAATTACGATGGAGGTACCTGGACGCAGATAGGAGGTGATATTCTGGGTACCTCGAATTTTGATTGGTTCGGATGGGATGTCAAACTGGATGCCGCTGGCAATACCCTTGTCGCCAGTGCGATTTTGACCAGTGGCAATACCGGTGAAGTTCGTGTTTTTGAACTTATTGGGAACTCCTGGACTCAAATTGGCTCACCACTAACGAACTCCAACAGCTTCACAGGTTGGGCTATTGACATCTCCAGGGACGGAAATTTTGTGGTTGTTGGAAACAATGACACGAACAATCCTGGTATTGTCCAGGTCTACCAAAATATTTCAGGAACCTGGACTCAGGTCAACTCCGATTTAGTTGGTTCTACCGGGGATGTATTTGGCTTTGATGTGACCATTGGCGATGATGGAGTAGGGACTCTTGTAGTTGGTGTCACCGCCCCCAGCAATAACAGCAATACAGGCAAAGCGGAAATTTGGTTCGATGCAGGCGGGACCTGGGCCTTGTCGGTGGGCTTCTCAGGATCAGGCTCAGGAGCTATTTTGGGCCGATCACTTGCGCTTGAAACCGAGGGGCTCTTTGGTCGTTTGGTTTCTGCTGAGGTAGGAACAGGAAACATCGCTACATACGGCTTTTCCTCTGGTCTGGGATGGTCATCCTTAGGTACGATCAATACAGGGGTAGCAGGTGCAGACTTGTTGGCAGGCGCAGAAGGGAGAGCTTTTGATATGAGCCAAAATGGTAACAGATTGGTTGCTGGTATCGAACGCAGTGATGCAAACGGAACAGATTCCGGGGAGACAAGGGCCTATTTCTATGGATATGAAGTCAACGCGAATTATATTCTTTGCCCGAATGAGGTGTTAAATTTTGGTGCTCAGACCATTGTTTCGGCAGGAACTTACATCGAGTTCCTGACCGCTTCAGATGGGAGTGATTCACTTGTTCATCTTACCGTGACGGAAAGCGACTTGATGGCCTCTGTGAGTAGCACTTCCTCCACTGGAAATATTTGCAATGGAGATACAAATGGAACCGTCACTCTCGCTGCTTCCGGTGGAAATGTTCCATATGAATACAGTTTGGATGCAGTCAATTATCAATCAGCTGCAAGTTTTGTAGCTCTTGGGGGAGGTAATTATACCGGCTACGTTCGAGATGCAGATGGATGTGTTTCCAATACCAGTTTTACTATCGATCAACCTCAACGATTGGGAGTGAACCTTGCATTTGCTAATGATGCGGCTTGCAATGGTGAGCCGACAGGGAGTATCGATATTTCCGCCGTGGGCGGAACAGGAATCGTTGAATTTAGTATTGATGCAGTCAATTTTGGTCCGTCGCCTATTACAGGTCTTGCTGCTGGGTCTTATGACATTACAGCTCGAGATGAAAATGGATGTGAAGAAGTAATCTTGTCCAATTTTGTGGTAGAAGAAGCAGCAGAGACACTAACCCCTGTCGTGACGCTTACAGGAAATGTAGTTAATGGACGTGTGCGAACACCCTATGGAACACCCACTCCCCCCATTTTGATAACTCCTGACGTCAATGATGACGAAGCAAACTTTTTTCAAATTACCTCCATAAGTAGTGGAACTGTTTTCCAAAGTGATGGCGTCACACCCGTTGGGGAGGGAGACTTCATCACACTTGTAGAGGGAGCCGCGGGGTTGATTTTCGTGCCCTCACAGCAAGGAACAGGAGGTTTCCTTGTTCAATCTGCCGCACAGGACAGGGCTTCCTGTTTGGGGGGGAGCCAGGTGGTCGCTGGAGTGAGCACAACCTTGGCACCACTCACGATCACTGCCGATGACAAAAGCTCAACGTACGGTACGCTTCCAAACTTTTCGATCACTTATTCTGGTTTTGTAAATGGCGAGGATGAATCCATTTTGCCCTTAATTCTTACAAGTACTACCGCTACAAGTTTTTCTAGCCCTGGAACATTTCCGATTTCGTTGATTAATGAATTTGGCTTTCCCCTTTCGGACGGATCTGTAGGCAATTACAGCGTCACCTATATAGATGGAATCTTGACTATTGGAAAAGCACCATTGACCGTAACTGCTGATGATCAGTCGAAACTTTATGGAGATACCAACCCATCACTAAGTGCTTCTTTAAGTGGCTTTCTCAATGGGGAAGATGCCACAGTCATTGATATAGCACCAACTATTGTCACGTCGGCAGATGAAACATCAATAGTCGGTAGTTATGCAATTGAAGTGAGTGGTGGCAATGATGAAAATTATGAGTTTACTGCTTACAATAATGGGCTCCTGACCATTAATCAACGTCCCTTGACAGCCACGTCGAATGATCAGTCGATCACGTTTGGGGCCATGCTCCCAAGTTT
>CAZQDI010000102.1:0-14207 GCA_964591785.1 uncultured Roseivirgaceae bacterium | reverse complement strand
ATACCAACTACTTCATACCCTTCTTTTAAAAGTCTTTTAGCGAGATGAAATCCAATAAATCCCGCAGCACCGGTCACTAAGATTGGGTAAGCTCTATCCAAAAATCTATTTTTTATGCAATGCTAAGTGTTTTCGTAGTTGATCGCAAGATGGTCATTTTTATTTGAGGTTACTTTTGCATTTCGATGAAACTACTTCACTTGGTTAAGAAAGATTTTTTAATAGACTGGCGTCAGCAAAGCCCTTTTACTGGAATTGTATTGTATTTATCTTCAACCATCTTTACTTCTTACTTAGCCTTTGGAGGTTTCATCAGTAATGACAGTTGGAATGCCCTCTTCTGGATCATCATCCTTTTCACCTCTGTCAATGCCATATCCAAAAGCTTTACACAGGAAGATCGTAGAAATCACTATTACTATTTCCTGTGCAAACCATCCTTGATAATAGGAGGAAAGCTACTTTACTCGACTGCCTACTTGATCTTGCTGGCGTTAATTGCCTTTATCATTTATTCCCTACTTCTGGGCAGACCTGCCTTCGATCTTACTTTGTACGGATTTAACTTACTACTAGGATGTATTGGAATCAGCGCTGCCTTCACCCTAATTTCGTCTATTTCAGCCAAGGCTACCAATAAGTCAGTGTTAATGGCGGTTCTTGGGTTCCCGGTAATCATTCCTGTTTTGATGCTTGCCATTAGCAATTCGAATAAAATTATGGAAGGGTTTATCTGGGTGCAGATTCAAGGAAATGTTCTTTCCCTTCTCTCAGTAGATGTGATTATCATTGCACTCTCGTTTGTTTTGTTCCCTTTTACCTGGAAATCCTGATGAGTTATTTGATGAGAACGAAGTGGTGGAAATGGATGTGCATAGGCATGCTGGTTTATACTATAATTGGTGGCCTGCTATTCCCGGTACCAAGACTCCCTATCCTGAACGAAACCATTCGAGTACTTCATTTTCATGTCCCCATGTGGTTCGGTATGATTCTGGTCTTCCTGGGTTCCGCTATTAATGCGGTCAAATACCTAAAAAGCAATAGTGCTGTCCATGATATTTACAGTCACCAACTAGCCAATGTTGGGCTTTTTTTTGGTCTCATGGGTTTGCTTACCGGCATGCTGTGGGCAAGGTTCGCATGGGGAGAGTTCTGGAGCAACGATCCAAAACAAAATGCATCTGCAGTGTCTCTACTGATTTACCTGGCGTATTTCGTCTTGCGAAGTTCCATGCAAGATGAAGAACAGCGCAATAGAATTTCTGCGGTTTATAACATTTTCGCTTTTTGTCTGATGATTCCATTGTTATTCATCTTACCAAGGATGACTGACAGCCTTCATCCGGGAAATGGGGGCAATCCAGCGTTGAGCATTTATGATACTGACAGCAATTTAAAAATGGTATTCTATGTTGCGGTTGTGGGTTGGGCATTGTTGGGATTCTGGATGGCAACCATATCATCCCGATTAGGGTTGATTAAATACCGGATCGAGAATAAAGAATAAATAGACCTCATGAGAAGATTCTGCAAATTTTTGATTTTTTCCGTTTGCATCTTAGCAGCTCGTTTTGGCAATGCCCAAGTTGAGATGGCAGACAACTTTAGAGGAGAGGGAAAGATCTACATTGTAATTGGAGTAATCCTGATTATCCTGGCTGGCTTCTTCTACCTATTATTGAGGTTAGATAAGCGCACAAAAAAGTTGGAAAGGGAGGTACAAGAAAATGAAAACTAAACACATAGTAGCGATATTGGTAATTGGAGTGTGTATCATCATTGTGATGACGATGGCTGGTGATGCAAGCTCATACGTGGATTTTCGAGAGGCAAAGACACTTTCGGAAAAAGGGTCTAGCAAAAGCATTCATGTTGTCGGTACATTACCCCGCACTACAACTGGCGAAATCGTTGGCATTGAAGTGAGCCCGGATATGCTCTCTTTTAAATTTGACATGATCGACGAGAATGGATTCAAACAAAAGGTACTGCACTCTAGCCCTATGCCAACCGACTTTACCAAATCGGAGCAAGTGGTCATTGTAGGTTCCTACAATGGTGAAAACTTTATCGCCGAAAAGATCCTACTCAAATGCCCGTCTAAGTACGAAGAGGATCCGGAATTTACCAGTTGATCGTAGTCTGTTATGATACATCACTTTGAAGGTCAACTGGGTCATATTTTTGTGATCATCACATTTGTATCAAGCCTGCTTTCTGCTTACGCATACTTTAAAGGGACTAAGGGAAATGAGGAGTGGACCTCATTCGGTTCCAAAGTGTTTTTCGCCCATGCTCTAGCTGTTGTCGGTATTGTCGGAGTGCTCTTCTATTTGATTACTAACCATTATTTCGAATACCACTACGTATTTAGTCATAGCTCTAAGATACTGCCTGTCTATTATCAGATATCGTGTTTTTGGGAAGGTCAGGAAGGCTCCTTTTTGCTATGGATGTTTTGGAATAGCTTGTTAGGAATCGTACTCATCAGAACAAATAAATTCTGGAAAGCACCAGTCATGCTGATTCTATCGCTCACTCAAGTCTTCCTAGCTTCAATGATCCTTGGTGTGGTGATCTTCAATATTAAGATCGGCAGCTCACCATTTCTGTTGCTTAGGGACGTGATCGATGCGCCCATTTTCAAAACTAACCCGAACTTCATCCCGGAAGATGGCAATGGACTAAACCCACTTCTTCAAAATTACTGGATGGTAATTCACCCACCCACCCTTTTCCTGGGATTTGCTACGACGGTGATCCCCTTTGCCTACTGTCTTGGCGGGTTGATTATTGGAAAAAACAAAGAATGGATTCGACCTGCATTACCCTGGGCTCAATTCTCAGCCATGATACTCGGTGTGGGAATTCTTATGGGAGCTTATTGGGCATATGAAACTCTCAATTTTGGAGGTTACTGGAATTGGGACCCGGTTGAGAATGCCATCTACATCCCCTGGCTTGTGTTGGTTGCCGCGGTTCACGTAATGATCGCATACAAGAAAAGCGGATCAGCTTTGAAGTTGTCTATTATTCTTGTTGTGGCCTCATTCATACTGGTGCTCTATGCCACCTTTCTCACAAGAAGCGGGATTTTGGGAAATGCCTCAGTTCACTCATTTACCGACTTGGGCCTCTCGGGTCAACTGCTGCTTTACCTTTTTGCTTTCTTGATTTTATCAATCTTCTTTATCATCAAAAGCTGGAAATCGATCCCCGCGTCCAAGGAAGAAATATCAACCTATTCTCGCGAGTTTTGGATTTTCATGGGGGCAGCAATCTTATCATTGATGGCATTTCAAGTCCTTGCTGGCACCTCCATTCCAGTGTACAATGAAGTGGCTGAAGCATTTGGGTTTACATTGAACATGGCACCAGCTACCGATACCTATTCGGCCTACTCGCTACCACAGCTTATCCTTTCGATTTTTCTTGCCATTCTTTCCGGGACTGGTCAGTTCTTTTGGTGGAAAAAGATGGACCAGACAAAGCTCAAATCGGAACTTACTGTTCCTTTCCTGATTTCATTGGTGATCGCGGCGTTAGTCATCGTTTTTGGAAAGGTTACAAATGCATACTATGCCATTCTCTTGATCGCCTGCGTCTATTCCCTGACTGCAAATGCCAAAATTTTCATTGGTGTGGCCAAATCAAATATCAAGCTTTCTGGTGGCTCCATTACCCACATCGGAGTGGCCCTAATGCTCATTGGTATTTTATTTTCATCTGGTTACGAGACAATCCTGTCAAAAAACTATACTTCGCTGGTATGGAGCAAGGAATTTCCGGATGAAATGAATACGGACAATCTGTTACTTTTCATCAACGAACCCAGGGAAATGGGCGATTACTCCATGGTATACAAAGGCATGCATAAATGGACCCGGGAAGAAGGATATGTGGATGCAAATCAGCTGACTGCAACCAGGTACCCTCTTAAAGTAGTGCATGAAGCTACCCAAGATACCTTAACGCTTATTAATCCTGACAACTACTACTTCGAAATAGAATACACTGAAAACGGAACTAATACCTTTAAGCTTTACCCACGGGTTCAGTACAATGAAGAGATGGGTGGACTGTTGCCGTCACCTGCCCTGAAGCGATATCTCAATGCTGATATTTATACCCACATAACTGGCTTCCCCAACCTGGAAGATGAAACGGAATGGAGCGACCCAGAAGAAATACAAGTGGCCATTGGTGAGCAGTTTTTCATCAATGATTACGTTGCCACACTTGAGAAAATGGAGCCCATAACCACGATTTCCGGAACTGAGTTAAGTGAGAATGACGTGGCAGTCAAGGCAGTCATTCGAGTGCAAGGCGAGTACGAAGACTATCTCGCTGAACCCATATTTGTCATTCGAAATCGAGAATTTATTGGACGCATTGATGACGAAGTACATGATCTGGCTTTTCAAATTTCTATTCAGAATATCATCCCTCAGGACAACGCCGTAGTCCTAGCGTTTCAAACAACTCAAAAAGACTGGATCATCATGGAAGCCGTCAAGAAGCCGATGATCAATTTACTATGGATAGGTACTTTTTTACTTGTAATCGGATTTTGCGTGGCCATTAGAAGAAGGTACTTGGAATTTGTGAAAATGAGGGATAAGGGTGTGGAGGCTCTTTAAAGTTTCTACTTTTACTCAAAAGTGAGTTAGTAAGTAGTTTCCAAAATGCATAAAATCGCGATCATCGGATATGGAAATGTTGGATATCATTTCTCAAAAATTCTTTCTAAATCCAATCAAGTAAGCATCTTTTCGAGGAATCCCAAAGAGGAGTACATCAATGACTTTTCTTCTTTTGCAGCAGAGAACTTTGATTTCGTTTTTTTAACGGTCTCAGATGATTCCATTGAAACTGTAGCTAATTCCTTCGAGACTACTGACACCATTGTAGTTCACACCTCCGGATCAAAGCCACTTTCCAACCTCAAGAATCATCAACATACGGCGGTGATCTATCCATTGCAAACCTTCACTAAGCATCAAAAAGTGGATGTCGAATCCTTACAAATATTTGTAGAATGCAGTGCAAACATTTCCGAAAAGGTACAATCCATTGCCAAGATGATCTCTGAAAATGTGAAAACCATGAACTCCGTAGATCGTGGCAAAATTCACTTGGCTGCTGTATTTGCCTGCAATTTCACAAATCATCTGTTTCATCTTGCAGATAAATTTCTTAATGACGTGGGCCTTGAATTAAATGACATGCAGTCCTTAGTAGATGCAACTGTGAGCAAAGCTATGGAGTTGAAACCAGCCAACGCACAAACGGGCCCGGCATCCCGCAATGATGTATCAACACTAGCCTATCATGAAAACTTAATTGAAGATGAACGTATTAAAGAAATCTATCAACTCATCACAAAAAGTATCCAGCAGAGTCATTGAAAATTTCCATTAGAGATACTGCCAGTTTTTTGATCGCAAGTCGAGTTCCGAACCTGATCATCATCGGATTGACCCAATTTGCAACGGCATACTTTCTATTGAATAAGGGGATTAACGAATTAATCTCAATCCGTTTCGGACTGTTTTTATTGAGCACAGCAATGATTGGTGCAGGTGCTTACATACTCAATGACTACTTTGATCAAAAAATTGACTTGATCAATCGGCCGGATACGGTGGTCGTAGGTACCAAATTAGCCAGAAGGCTTGCCATCCTGTCTCATGCATTGTTGACCCTAAGTGGCATTTCCCTCGGGTTCTTAATCGACCCATTTGTTGGCGCCGTTCATATTTTTTCATCGGGGGCGCTTTGGACATACAGTGGTATTCTCAAAAAACAACTGCTGATCGGGACGTTGACCATCTCTTTTCTGACTGCACTTACGATGTTGATTGTGCTGGTTTATTTTCGGCAGTTGAGCCTACTTGTTGTTGCCTATTCCATGTTTGGATGCGTCACTGTATTCATCCGCGAGAGCATCAAAGACATCATCAGCGTAAAAGGTGAAACAGCCTTTGGTGTACATTCAGTCCCCATTGTCTGGGGAATTCGAGGAGCTAAAACAGTGATCCTTCTGGCAGGGGCAATGGGCGTAGGTATGATGAGTTTCTATTTGCTTTCGATTTCCAACTGGACGGTCAGGTATTTCTTTATTGCAGTTTTAGTCATTGTCATCTGGGCTTTTTACAAACTAAGCAAAGCAGACCGATCTAGAGACTTCGAAGAGATAAAGACAGTAATCGATATGATCATTGTGCTGGGCATCATCAGCATGTTCCTTGTTTAAAACATGTCAACAATAATGCTCCAGGTAAACCCACCTACTTTAACTGCAATAACAACCCCTAGGATGATCGAATAGAGAAGCTTCATAGATGTGGCTGCTAGAAAGCCAAGGAAAGAACCAAAGCCTGACTTAAAGGCCGATTTAATCCTGTTACCACCGATCAAATCACCAATAATTGCACCCACTAATGGGCCTAATATGATACCAAAGGGAATAGGTAGTACCACCCCGGCAATGGTTCCGATCATCCCTCCAATCATCCCTGCCTTTGTGCCTCCAAACTTTCGAGTGGCTGCTGCTGGAAGAATGTAATCCAATACCAGGATGATGGCACCAACAATGCCCCAAATTATGAAGGACCATGTCCCGAACGTTGTTTCTTCTGAGACATAATGTGTAGTAATCAAGGCTCCGTAAGTCAATAATGGACCCGGAAGTGGCGGTAATATGGAAAAAACAATCCCACCCGCAATGAACAAGACCGACAGAATAATCAGTAGTACCTCCATTAGAATTCCTTAAAGATTGAGTTTTTGATTGGTTCCCACTCCGGCCTGATGATGCTGTAAATGACCGTATTTCTTCGACGACCTCCTTGAGTGCCACGGTGACTCCTTAACGTTCCATCCAGCTTGGCCCCTATTTTTTCCATCGCTTTCCGTGATCTAATGTTTTCCTCGTCGGTCCGGAGTTCAAGCCGCTCGATCTCCATGGTTTCAAAGGCATGATGTAACATAAGAAATTTCATATGTCTATTGATTCCACTGCCAATGTATTCCTTATCTAACCAAGTCCAACCGATCTCAATGCATTTTTCCGCCCAGTTGATGTGCCCATAGCTTGATGCACCGATCACTTTCTCGGTTTCTCGAAGGATGACTGCGTACGACATTTTATCTCCGTTTCCTGATTCAGACAAGCGATTGGTCATCCACCTTTCCAAATCATCAGGGTTAGAGAGGTCCTCCGTATACCACCTCCAAACATCTTGATCCGACCCAAGAGCACGCATTTTTTGGACATGCTCCGAAGTGAGAGGTTCCAGAATTACCTTGCCATCTGCGAGTGAAATGTAATGCTCCTTCATGTGGAGCAAGATATCGAGAAGTTCCTTTTATTGAAGTGTCGAGAGCTCAATTTTTTTCGCACCTACGATCATCAGGTCAGACTGATCCTGGCTGTACACCACAAGGCTCGACTTGGAAATATCCAAATCGTCCGGTAACTCCAGTTCGAAACTGTTGGCATCGCTCTTCTGAACTTGTGAGGCAAATGCCCTGACCACGTTATCGTGTGTTAACAACCGGCCCCTGTTTTCTCCCCGATTAACATTTTGAGACAAGTCCCGCTCTACCACTGCAACATTGAAAACATGACCTTTGCTTGGTGATATCACGGAAAAACTCAATCTATTGCCGTTCAAATGTGAGGAGCGAACCTCGAGGGGTTGAACACTGGCTTTTTGGGTCGCCTCTGTCAGTGTTCTCTTCCAATGCAATTTGTTCGAGCCGACAAATTGCTTACTGCCATTCACAACCATCTGAGGAGTGTACACAGAGCTTACCAGTTGGCGTGCATAATCTCGTTGCCTTTTAGAGAAGCGCGAATCTGCATAGGGATCCTGCCATCCGATGTAGTCCCAGTAATCCACATGAAATGAAAGGCCGATCACCTCCGCATTTTCGTACGCTTCATTGACGATGGAGGACAGTAGTCGATCTGCCGGGGGGCAGCTGGAGCACCCTTCGGAAGTAAAAAGTTCAACAACAACGATTGGCTTTTCCTGGCTGAAAGAAAACAAGCAGGTAAATACCATCAATGGCAGGAGTAGTTTCTTCATGAATTAGCAATCGTATGCTATTACGAAAAGTTGTGAGATTGCCTGCAATTGACCCGCTAATGTAGGGATCAGGACAAATCAATACTCGAAGACTCCATGTTCGGAGTTGATCACCAGTTCCTTTTTATCAGAGGTTTCAACACGCCCCACAACTTGTGCATCGACGTTGAAGGACTTTGCAATCTCAATAATTTCATCGGTAGATTCTTCTGCGACATAAATCTCCATCCGATGCCCCATGTTAAACACTTTGTACATTTCTCGCCAGTCTGTGCCACTCTCCTTTTGGATCAAGTCAAATAAGGGAGGAGTCGGAAAAAGGTTATCCTTGATGATTCGCAGCTCGTCCACAAAATGCATAATCTTGGTCTGTGCACCTCCGCTGCAATGTACCATACCATGAATTTCGGAGCGCATCTCCCGAAGGACTGCCTGAACAATTGGAGCATACGTGCGGGTAGGCGAAAGCACTAGCTTTCCAACATCGAGATCAACTCCGTCCAGAACCTCGGTGAGGCTCCTCGAGCCACTGTAAGCCAGGTCGATGGGAACTCCCTGGTCGTAGCTTTCGGGGTATTTCTTTGCATTGTACGTGCTGAACACATCGTGTCGGGCTGAAGTCAGCCCGTTACTGCCCATGCCTCCATTGTATTCCTGCTCGTAGCTCGACTGGCCGAAAGAGGCTAACCCGACAATGAGATCTCCCGGCTTAATCGCCGCATTGTCAATGACGTCAGCACGTTTCATTCGTGCCGTGACGGTACTGTCAACGATGATGGTACGTACAAGGTCACCAACATCTGCAGTTTCTCCCCCGGTAGATTGGATCTGCACTCCATGATCCCGCAACATTTGTAGAATCTCCTCTGAACCATTGATAATTTCCGAAATGACTTCGCCGGGGATTAGTCGCTTGTTTCTGCCAATGGTGGAAGACATCATAATACCAGAGGTACAACCTACACAGAGTAGGTCGTCCACATTCATGATGATGGCATCCTGGGCAATACCTTTCCAGACGCTAAGGTCTCCGGTTTCTTTCCAATAGATGTAAGCCAGTGATGATTTAGTTCCTGCCCCATCTGCATGCATGATGGTACAGTATTCAGGATCGGAAGCGATGTCCTCCACAATCTTACAGAAGGCTTTGGGAAACAGGCCTTTGTCAATGTGCTTGATGGCAGCATGAACGTCTTCCTTATCTGCCGATACTCCACGCTGGGCATAGCGATCCTTCATAGTTTTTCTTGCAAAGAAAATAGTTTATCCGTTTCCTTCGGTGCTATCTTGAAAGAATCGATCGTATTCGTCGATCGGCTCGTCTGGAGGGGTGTTGTCGTTGCGCTCCCGAGGGTTGTACCGAAGTACTTTAAACTCCGTTCTTCGGTTCCTTTGGTGCTGTTCCTCGGTCTGTGCATTCTTGATCAGAAGTTGGGTTTCTCCATAACCTCTGGCCGTGATTCTTTCGGTCTTAACACCCTCATTGATGATATAGCTGACCGCAGACCGCGCCCTTCTCCATGAGAGGTTCAAGTTATACTCGTCCGTCTGTCTTGCATCCGTATGAGAGCCTAACTCAATGTAAATCTCCGGGTTGTCATTCATGATTTGCACCAGGCTATCTAACACGATGGCTGCATCCGCACGGATGTTTGATTTATCCAGATCGTAGTAGATATTTTCCAAAACAATCGCCTTCTCAAGCACAATTGGGTCCATCTTGATTTTCGTTTCAAAGGTTATGTTAGTCACCTCTTCGGTCAATGTGGTTTTGTCTACCGACTTACCGATCGTACTGAAATCTTTCCTTACAGTAAAATAGTCGGTCTTCTCACTGATCAGGTCGTAGTGTTCTTCCGGAAACACCCTGAAATTGAAGCGACCATCGCTTCCGGTAAAGGACTCATCCAGTACATCTCCATTATCAGCTGTGAGTCGGACTTTGGTGTTTGGAAGAATGATCTCCTCACCTGCGTCATCAGTAGTTACAGTAATTCCTGTCAGAAAGTAGTTGACAATTTTAAGGTCCGGGTCATCGTTGACGAAGGTATAAATGTCATCATCGCCTGCGCCTCCCTTTCGGTTAGAAGAGAAGAAGCCTCTGGTCAGATTGAACTGATACAAGCTGAAGTCATCAGCAGAAGAATTCATTGGTTTGCCTAAGTTTTTGACCGTCACGTGTCCACCTTCTCTCACTGCCTGGAATAAATCCAGTTTACCAAAGCCCGGGTGACCATCTGAGGCAAAGTAAAGGCTGCCATCATCACTAATGAACGGAAAGACTTCGTCTCCGACGGTGTTGATCTCGGGTCCAAGGTTTCGGACGTCCACCCATCGTCCCCGTCGATTCACTTTTGCAACATAAAGATCTGACCCACCAAATCCTCCAGGTCGGGTAGAAGAAAAATATAAGGAAGTCCCGTCCTGGCTGAACGCGGGAGTCGAGTCCCATGAGTCCGCCTCATTGATTGACAATGCCACTGGAGTTGACCAATTGCCATTTCGGTATCGGGTAAAAAAGAGATTAACTTCCGAATAACCGTTTGCCTTTCCGTTGTTTCCTTTGGCAAAAATCATCGAGCTGCCATCTGGAGAGATGGCCACCGATCCTTCATTGGTATCCAGGTGGTTAATGATGGGATCCAGTGCATTGAGCGTAGAAAGGTTCACATTAGCTCCTCTGGTTCCGACCCGATAGATGTCGGTGAAGGGGGTGCCTGTCGTTCGATAGATCTTTCCTCCGTCACGGTTGGTGGTAAAGTAGAGAAATTGATTGCTGTAGACTGGGGAATATTCAGCTTTCGAGGTATTGATGTCTGCCAGGTTTTTGACACGGTAGTAGCTGCTGTCCTTTTCAAGGGCTGAAATCTTATCGAGGTTATTCAACTCTTTCTGTGCCAGTGCCATGACCTTTTCGTCAGTGGCCCGGGGAAGGTATCCGTTGAGCACTTTGCGAGCCTCATTGTAGCGCTGTTCCACTTTTAGGCCTTGGGCAACATAAAGATTAACCGCTTCTTCTGAGGTGCCTTGTTTCAGCACTTCCTGGTAAAAGGGTAACGCCTCCACGATCCGATTCGATTGGCGATACGCATCTCCCACCATGATGTTTTCGTCCACCGAATTCTTGGTGGGATTGGATCCAAGCTTGTTGATCACTGCATCAAATTCCGCATTTATCATGCTCTTTTCCACTGAACATGACATTAAAAGAAGAAGGACAAATAAGCTCGTTAATCTTTGCATCGGTAGTACTAACGTAAAAATAGCCTGTTTGATTATTCGAAAATAGTTAAACAGATAACAAGATTAGTACGAAAAAGCCTTATTTGAAATAGCGATTTAGCCAAGTGGTTTCGCTTGGTACCAACCATTTTCGTCGGTATTCGGAAAGATTTTTTACTGTATTGTCAAAAACCTTCGTGTCTGGACGAATGCCTTCGCGCTGCACTTCCTCCTTTAGTTTGTTAAAAGGAACGAGATCGATGCCATCTTCTCTCAAGAATGCCACCTGATTGGAAGTCATTAATGAAACACCTAACTCTCGTTCAATCGCCTGCACTAAATGAACCGAAGAATCAATACTGCATCCGCTTGCCTGGTTATGGGATTCGTCGACTGAAAGAATTAAAAACTGATGGTATTTGATCTCAAAAGCAGCCCTGAGCTCATTTCCATGGGCCTGCCATTGAGCAAGAAATTGTTTGGTAGTCCGTGCGACAAAATGAACCTCTTCGTCAGTTAACGACCGGCTTATCTGATACACCCAAAGACGGGCGGTATCTGGCATTTGATCAAATGGTACGTGCATATCAATCCAAACCCTCAGATTCGGCAATGAGTTCCGCAAGGTCTTTTACATTGACTGAACCTTCTTTCTCCTTGTTCTTTACCCCATCCGACATCATTGTCATACAAAATGGACAAGCCACAGCAATGGTGTCTGCGTTGGTCGCTAAGGCCTCCTCCGTACGCTCAATGTTGATTTCTTTTTTGCCAGGCTCAGCATCTTTGAACATTTGTGCACCCCCTGCACCGCAACACAGTCCTTTCGTTTTGCAGCGTTTCATTTCCACCAGTTCTGCATCCAATGCTTCCAGCACGGCTCTGGGTGCGGAGTAGACGTTGTTGGCTCGCCCAAGGAAACAAGAATCGTGGTAGGTAATACGTCTTCCTTTGAATTCGCCGCCACCTTTCAGTTCCACCTTGCCTTCGTTAATGAGCTGTTGCAGGTATTGGGAGTGGTGAATTACCTCGTATTCGCCACCTAGCTCCGGATACTCATTCTTGATTGTATTGAAACAATGTGGACAAGCCGTGACAATCTTTTGTATCTCATAGCCATTTAAAACCTGAATGTTGGCCATTGCCTGCATCTGGAACAAAAACTCGTTCCCAGCCCTTCTAGCAGGGTCTCCTGTACAAGTTTCTTCTGGTCCGAGAACGGCAAAATTGACCCCAACTTTGTTCAGAATTTTGACAAATGCCTTGGTGACATTTTTGTATCGGTCGTCGTATGATCCTGCGCAGCCGACCCAAAATAATACGTCGGGCTTTTCTCCTTTTGCTGCCAAATCTGCTACAGTAGGTATTTTAATCTCACTCATCTTAGTTGCTGTTTTCTTTCATTTCATTCGCCCAGTTGAATCGGTCTTGCGCACCGAATTTCCATGGAGCAAAATTGGTTTCTACATTTTGGAACATCGCATTCCATGAAGCCGGCGATCCCGACTCTTCCATGGCGACATATCTACGCGTTTGAAGAATAATGTCGAGCGGATTGATACTAACAGGGCATGCTTCGACGCATGCATTACAGTTGGTACATGCATTAATCTCCTCCTTGGTGATGTAATCACCGAGCAGCGACTTGCCATCTTCCAGACCGTTTTTGCCAACATCCTCTAAACGATCTCGAGTATCCATCATGATTTTCCTTGGAGACAATTTCTTGCCTGTTAGGTTCGCAGGACATTCGGACGTGCATCGGCCACATTCAGTGCAAGCATACGCATCCATCAGGTTCTTCCAGGAAAGGTCATTGACGTCCTTGGCTCCGAAACGCAAACCTTCCGGAGGTGGCGCATCTGCATTTTCGACCGGCATACCCAACATCATTTTGACTTCGTTCGTGATCTCCTCCATGTTGTTCATTTTACCATGCGCTTCCAGTCGGCCGTAGTAGGTATTTGGGAAAGCGAGGAAAATATGCAGGTGCTTCGAATAGGTGACGTAAAGGGCGAACGCAAAAATTCCTACAATGTGAAACCACCAGGCTGCGCGCTCCACAATAACAAGGGCTCCGGTCGGCATCGCATCCAGCCAACTAAAAAAGAGACTGCTGAAAAAGAAGCTACCTGTTTGAGTATAGTGATCGGCATTTCTCGATTGAAGGATCTGATCCGCCCCGTTCATGCCTAGAATAGCGACCATCAGTAAGACTTCAATGATCAGAATTAGATTGGCATCCAAGGCTGGCCATCCCACCATCTCGATCTTTTTGAAACGATCAATCTTAAGTACATTCCTGCGGATGAAAAAAACAATACAGGAAAAAATGACCCCAGCTGCTAGAAATTCGAAGAAATTAATCGCTCCAGTGTAGAGCGAACCGAGGGCCGGCGCCAAGATTCGGTGAGTTCCGAAAATCCCATCAATGACGATTTCGAGTACCTCAATGTTGATCAGCACAAAACCGACGTAGATCAATAAGTGCAGCAATGCCGGGATGATGCGCTTGAACATTTTTTTCTGTCCAAAAGCAATCAGCATCATGTTTTTGAGTCGTTGGCCACCAGTATCCGGGGTAAGTTTTGCTTCTCGACCCAGTTTGATATTCTTCGCAATTTGCCTAACGCGCTTGCTGATCAGGAATCCGAAAAATCCTAATACAGCAAGAAATAGAATTTGAGGTAAATACTCCATGAGAAAATCTTACTTCGTTCTTTTAAAATTAATTTTGCTGTTCAACATAATTATCTACTTTTGCCAACCCAAAAAATGGTGCTGTAGCTCAGTTGGTAGAGCATCGGACTGAAAATCCGTGAGTCGGTGGTTCGAATCCACTCAGCACCACGTTTTAGCCATCTCAAACGAGATGGCTTTTTTTGT
>CAZQDI010000101.1:0-14219 GCA_964591785.1 uncultured Roseivirgaceae bacterium | reverse complement strand
GGAATACACCAACAGATTTACAGTCTGTCCTCGTTGGCCGCTTGAGTATCTCCCCGTCAAATTTTAAGAACTTCCAGATTTCTTCGTGAAAAAAGGACTGCAAAAGTAGTTGCTTTTTTCAACTAATCAAATTTTCATTTTTAAATAAATACAGACCGAATTGCGAGTGCGTATAAACGAAATCCAAAGAAATACTGAATGGTTCAAGATCAGGCTTTTTCAAAGATGCTACAATACCTAATTTTACAATAAAACATCACGTACATGGTTGAAATCAATATTAATCATCATGATCGGAAGTTAATGGTTGATAGTTCGGAGCAAACAACGTTTGTTAACGACATTCCAACAGATTTTGAACTGATCAAAATTGATGAGAACTCTTACAAAATTTTGGGCAAAAAAACGATCCACAACGTAGAGATTACCAACCTTGATGGTAAGCGCATTGATCTTGTGATAGATAATACAGCTATTCAACTCAATGCCTCGGATCACATTGATCAAATGCTTGAGCAATTAGGAATGGACCTTGTGCAAAGCAATGCCCTTAAAGAAATAAAAGCTCCTATGCCAGGATCAATTTTGGATATCATTGTGAACGAAGGAGATGAAGTTAATCCCGACGACCATTTACTTGTATTGGAGGCTATGAAAATGGAAAATGTAATCAAAGCACCTGGAGCAGGGACGGTTGATAAAATCCACGTTTCGGAGAAACAAAATGTCGAAAAAAATCAAGTACTGATTTCTTTTGAATAACAGAGGTGTTCTTTCATCCTATATTTGTCTGATTTACTAACCCTCAAACATGAGTTACAAAAGAATACTACTCAAACTAAGTGGTGAAGCTTTAATGGGAGAAAAGCAACACGGTATTGATTCTAAAAGACTCACACAGTATGCATCAGAAATCAAAAAAGTGGTAGATGATGGCATTCAGGTGGCAGTCGTAATCGGAGGTGGAAACATTTTTAGAGGTGTCGAGGCAGAAGCGAGCGGGATTGACCGTGTTCAAGGTGATTACATGGGAATGCTTGCCACAGTAATTAATGCGATGGCTCTCCAAAGCATGTTTGAAAAACACGGGATGTATACTCGATTAATGGCTGGTTTGAAAATGGAGCAAGTTTGCGAGCCGTTTATTAGGAGAAGAGCTATCAGACATTTAGAAAAGGGAAGAGTTGTGATTTTTGGTGCTGGGATAGGAAACCCCTATTTTACAACTGATTCGACCGCTAGTCTTAGAGCAGTTGAAATTGAAGCTGAAGTTGTGTTGAAGGGTACACGAGTTGATGGAGTTTACACTGCGGATCCTGAAAAAGAACCAAAGGCCGTAAAATATGAAAAACTCTCTTTTCAGGAGGCTTATGAAAATAATCTAAATATCATGGACATGACAGCATTCACCCTTTGTCAAGAAAACAACCTTCCCATAATTGTATTCGATATGAATCAAGAAGGCAACCTCACGAAAATAATAGCTGGTGAAAATGTCGGAACATTAATTCATTGAAAATGGAAGAAATAGAAATATACTTATCAACTGCTGAGGAAATGATGGAAAAGGCGATTGATCACACCAGAAGTGAGTTTTCGAAGATACGCGCTGGCAAGGCGATGCCTGGCATGGTTGATGGAGTAAGCGTTGAATATTATGGCACAATGACACCCCTCAATCAAGTTGCTGGAATCACTACGCCTGACGCTCGGACAATAAGTATTAAACCTTGGGAAAAAAATATGCTTCAAGAAATTGAAAGGGCCATAATAAATAGTAATCTAGGTTTCAATCCTCAAAACGATGGTGAGCAGATTAGAATCAACATACCCCCGCTCACCGAAGAAAGGAGACTCCAACTTATGAAGCAGGTCAAAGCGGAGGCCGAAAATGGCAAAATCAGCATCAGAAACACAAGAAAAGAGACGAATGACTCACTGAAAAAGCTAGAAGGAGTTTCAGAAGACTTAGTAAAAGATGCAGAGGACAGCGTCCAAAAGCTGACCGACTCATACACTTCTAAGGTGGATGCTCTGGTCGATGCAAAAGAAAAAGATATTATGACTGTCTAGGAATCAAAGGCAAGTACTGGCATTGATCGTCTTACTCCATCCCAGTAGTTGTAATCCCTATGTTTTCAATCCAAATAGTACCCTTTTGACTTAATAAGTCCTTCGACTGTTTCCGGTACCAGGTACTTAATTGATTTTCGATCTTTTATTAGCCTCCTTATTAAGGTTGCAGATATATCAACTTCGGGTGCGTCAATCATCGAAACGTGCTTATGGTTAATTAAGTCACTGGGCATTGAAGCTTTTCTTGGATATACGATTAAGTGGCAGCTATCAAGTAACTGTTCAGAATTTTTCCATCTAGGAAACGATGCAAGATTATCTTCTCCAATGATCAAATTAAACCTCTTATTTGGATGCTTTTCTTGAAGCGTGATGAGTGTATCAATTGTATAACTAGGTTTTGGCATGCTAAACTCAACATCAGAAACTCTGAATTGATAATCATCAGCTACAGCCACTTCCACCATGGCATAACGATCAAACTCATGAAGCAAATTCTTATTTTTTTTGAAAGGATTCTGAGGGCTTACCACGAACCATACTTCCTCAACCTTGGTAGTTTCTTTTACCAAGTTGGCAATGATCATATGACCGATATGAATTGGATTGAAGGATCCAAAAAAAAGTCCTATTTCCATTATTTTTCAATAAAATCTCTGACCAATTGAAAAGCATCTGAAACAGCATTCTCTAAGACTTCATTAATCACAACACAGTCAAATTTTCTCTCCTCAAGCATTTCTTTTGATGCCTTTTGGATTCGCATTTCTAAGGAGTCTTCATTTTCTGTGCTTCGGGACTTCAGCCTTTCTTCCAGGACTTCAAGGTTTGGAACTCTTACAAAAATTGAAAGAGCTTGTTGTCCAAGTTTCTCTTTAAGTTTTACTCCCCCTTGTACATCAACGTCAAAAATGACCGTGTTATCTTCTGACCAGATCCTCTCAACTTCTTCCTTAAGTGTTCCGTAATAAATATTCTCGTAAACCTCTTCCCACTCAAGAAACTCCTCCTTAGAAACTTTTTCCTTGAATTGTTCCACAGACAGAAAGTAATAATCTTTAGCATCTACCTCGTTGGGCCTCTTTATTCGCGTGGTTGCGGAAACCGAAAACTTAAGAGTAGGTAACTGTTCAATAAGGTTACTCACAATTGTTGTTTTCCCCGATCCTGATGGTGCAGAAAAAATAATTGCCTTGCCTCCCATGTGGCGAATTTAAATGGTTCAGCCAATTATTTGACTTCGAATCTGAGATGCTAGCTCTCCGGGAATGGATTTACGGTTGACTTTCCTTTTGATCAATTGCCTAAGCTCTTTTTCAATATTGTAGTTTGCAAAGCAGACAATACAAGATTCGATGTGTCTATAAAAAAAATCCTCTTGTGCTTCCGAGGCCTCATTGTCAAGCAGAAGATTCAAAATACTCCGACATTTCTCAAAGTCATTGCAGCTACAATCAGGACATTTGCTCATGGCCCTTGAGGTTTAATTACGCTTTAATACTTATATACTCCTTTCATCAATTAGTTATAACCCATTGAATGCGCATAGGTTGTCAATTTTTCGCGCATGAGATTTCGCGCTCTGTGCAATCTTGACCTGACGGTTCCAATTGGAATATCTAAAATTTTGGCCATTTCCTCGTAGGTGAAGCCTTCAAGATCACAGAGAATGATCACCGTTCTAAAATCGATAGCTAGCGAATTCAAGGCATTGGTGATCTCATCTCCGATCATATCTTTAGTAGATTCAACGCGAAGGTCCACCGTAGCATCACTCACGGTATCTTCTGAATTGTAGTATTGCTCTACTTCTTGGTAGTCAACTTTCGATGGCTGTTTACTCTTTTTTCTGTAATCATTTATGAAGCTATTCTTTAAGATTCGATATAACCAAGCCTTGGCATTTGTTCCTTCCAGAAAGGAATTAATGAACCTAAAGGCCTTCATGTAAGTGTCCTGAACCAAATCTTTCGCCTCGTCTTCGTCGAAGGTCAGTTTATATGCAAAATTGTACATTGAGTCCATATGCGGCATAAACTCATTTTCAAAGACTTGAATTTTTTTATTTTCAGAATATGGACTTCGACTTCTTATCGGTGTATCTATAGCTTGTGTCATCTCTTCCGGGTTTATATGTACCTACACTAAAATACGGCTTGTACTTATAATTGTTCTAAATAAGGTTTTCAATAATCGTACTAATGTTCAAAAAAGAACCAAATTGTCAGGTTTATGTTGGAGGCATGACATTTGGCTAATAAAAAAAGGGATACCATGAAGCATCCCTTTTTAATAAGATCATCGATGACTACTTAATATCGGTAATACTCTGGCTTGAAGGGGCCCTTGACCTCAACACCGATGTATTCTGCTTGATCCGAACTAAGTTCATCAAGCTCCACACCAATTTTCGCGAGGTGTAATGCAGCAACTTTTTCATCCAAGTGCTTTGGCAGCATGTACACTGCGTTGTCATAGTTTTCATGATTTTGCCAAAGCTCCAATTGTGCAAGAGTCTGGTTTGTAAATGAATTAGACATTACAAAAGATGGATGTCCAGTTGCGCAACCAAGATTTACCAATCTACCCTCAGCAAGAATAATTATGTCATTACCATCAACATTGTACAGATCTACCTGAGGTTTGATTTCCACATGGGTTTCGCCATAATTTTTTTGAATCCAAGCCATGTCAATCTCGTTGTCGAAATGGCCAATGTTACAGACTATGGTCTTATCCTTCATTGATTTAAAGTGCTCAGACTTCACAATATCCTTATTACCGGTAGCAGTGACAACAATATCTGCCCTTTTGACAGCATCAGCCATTTTCTTGACTTCAAATCCATCCATTGCTGCTTGAAGCGCACAAATTGGATCAATCTCAGTTACGATGACCCTTACACCAGCACCTCTTAGAGATGCAGCGGAACCTTTCCCAACGTCTCCATAGCCAGCCACCACAGCAACTTTTCCTGCCAGCATTACATCTGTAGCTCGTCTGATCGCATCAACAAGTGACTCTTTACAGCCATATTTATTGTCAAACTTCGATTTTGTTACAGAGTCATTTACATTAATAGCTGGCATCGGCAAGGTCCCATTTTTCATTCTTTCATAAAGTCGATGCACCCCTGTGGTGGTCTCCTCAGAAAGACCTCTAATGTCTCCGACTAATTCAGGATATTTGTCCAAGACCATATTTGTCAAATCTCCACCATCGTCCAAGATCATGTTTAAAGGTTTATCGCCTTCAAAGGCGAATAGAGTTTGCTCTATGCACCAGTCAAACTCTTCTTCATTCATTCCCTTCCATGCGTACACAGGTATTCCCGCTTTTGCTATTGCCGCCGCTGCATGGTCCTGAGTTGAGAAAATATTACAGGAAGACCACGTTACTTCAGCTCCAAGTTCAATTAATGTTTCAATTAGGACTGCTGTTTGAATAGTCATATGCAGACACCCAGCGATCCTGGCACCTTCTAACGGTTTGCTCGACCCAAATTCCTCTCGTAATGCCATCAGGCCGGGCATCTCAGCTTCTGCTAGTTCAATCTCTTTCCTTCCCCACTCTGACAGGGCTATATCTTTTACCTTAAATTTTTCAGCGATAGTACTCATTTGTTTATTGTCAAGAATTTCAAGTTTTTTATGGAGCGCAAATCTAAGGCTTAATACGCTTTGGTCAATATTATTCGATGAACTGCACTTCCTTCACAGCGAAGGTGTATGTACCAGTATTGGTATCTATAATGAGTCTTCCCGACCGGTCAATGCCTCTGATAATCCCATCAAATTTTTTACTATTTCCATAAAAGGAATGGGGCTCGTCTTTCCAGTACAACAGCTCGTAGTAGCAACTTAGGATTTCATGGTACTTACTTTCAACTAGTTTTCTATTCCAATACTCAATTGCAGCGATTATTTCTTCCATCAGCATGAGTCGATCTGTTGTCATATCAGACTCGATAATCAAAGAGGTTGCGGTAGTAGGTAAACCACTATGTTGATTTACATTTATTCCTATGCCACTTATGGACCATTCAATTTTGTTTCCTTTGATGTTATTTTCAATGAGAATGCCTGCTATTTTTTGTGAATCTACATATACATCATTGGGCCATTTTAGTTTGACTACTTTAGCTGGCAGCAGCATTTTGATCACATCGGTAACAGCTAACCCAACTACTATGTTAAGATAGTATTGTTTGTCTATCTGCAAGTTGTGGGGTTGTAGGAGCACAGAGCAAAGAAGGTTTTTCCCAGGCTCATCCAGCCATTTGTTTCCTCTTTGTCCTTTGCCTTTGATTTGGTGGTCAGTATAAACTACCGTCCCTTCATGCGCAGATTCATTTCGAACCAATTTGGACAGTTCATCATTGGTTGAGTGACATTGTGGCAGGAAAACAAGCTTTTTCCCTAATAATATGGGTTTGGCAAAGAATTTATGCACTAGAAAAGATGTAATTTTGACTCTAATTTAATTGTAAACCATTAGTGAGTAACAAGCAGGGCAAAGAGGTAAATTCTGACGTATTGAGTCGATGGGTATTAGATGGAATGCTTGAGAAGAAAGCGCTGGATGTTGTACTACTGGATTTACGCAATATTAAGCATGCGATCGCCGATTACTTTGTCATTTGTAGTGGCAATTCGGATACTCAGATTGATGCAATATCAGAATCAATAGAAAAAGAAATACACAAGCATGTAAAGCAAAACCCTTGGAAAAGAGAAGGACAACAAAACAAAGAATGGGTTCTTCTTGATTACGTCGATGTGGTTGCGCATGTATTTAATAAAGAAAAGAGAAAATTCTACGGACTTGAGGAGCTTTGGGGAGATGCAACAATTACCCAAATAGATTGAACTAACGACACCAGAGTCCGTAAAGCACAAAGAAAAATAGGGAAAGACAATGCCGGATAAAAAGAGAAAGGATTCACCACGACCTAAACCAGGAATGCAAGGTTGGCTAATCGGAGGGCTGCTAGCAGTCGTGCTAGCATTCACACTTTTTTCAAATGACAGTGGAGTCGTCAAGGACAAGCCGTTCAGTTCATTTGAAAAGATGGTTAGATCCAATGATGTGAAAAAAGTAGTGTTGATTAAGAACCAAGACTACATTGAAGTCACCTTGAAAGATGAAGCGCTTAGTAATACAAAATACAAACTTGAACTAGATCAGAATAAGGGTTTCTTAGATACAGGAACTGGTCCTCACTATAGGTTTGACATTGTAAGTGTTGAAAAGTTTGCTAAAGATTTTGACCAATTAAAATCAGAACTCCCAGAGGACCAAAGGTTTGACTACTCCATTGACACCAGGAGTGACTATACAAATATTTTGTTTAACTGGGGATTTCTCATCCTTTTAATTTTCGGATTCTGGTTTTTGATGAGGAGAATGACTGGCGGAGGTGGTCCAGGTGGTCAAATCTTCAATATCGGAAAATCAAGAGCTTCCCTATTTGACGCAGAAAACAAGGTCAAAATCACTTTTGAAGATGCAGCAGGGTTGGAGGAAGCAAAAGAAGAAGTGCAAGAGATTGTAGAATTCTTAAGAAACCCAGGAAAATTCACTAAGCTAGGAGGTAAGATTCCGAAGGGTGCATTATTGGTAGGTCCTCCAGGAACAGGTAAGACACTATTGGCCAAAGCGGTGGCAGGAGAAGCTGGGGTTCCTTTTTTTACACTCTCAGGTTCTGATTTCGTAGAAATGTTTGTTGGAGTGGGTGCTGCTCGGGTGAGAGACTTATTTAAGCAAGCGAAAGAAAAAGCACCTTGTATTATTTTCATCGATGAAATTGATGCGATAGGAAGATCAAGGGGTAGAGGTCAAATGCCTGGATCGAATGATGAGCGTGAAAACACGCTAAATTCCCTTTTGGTTGAAATGGATGGCTTCTCTACGGATGTGGGGGTAATCATCCTTGCTGCTACGAACCGACCTGACGTGCTGGATTCAGCACTATTACGTCCAGGGAGGTTTGATCGTCAAATAAGTATTGACAAACCTGATATCCTGGGAAGAGAAGCAATCTTTAAAGTACACCTCAAACCCTTGCAGATAGCGAAGGATGTGGATGCTAAAAAGTTGGCAGCGCAGACCCCAGGTTTTGCAGGTGCTGAAATAGCAAATGTTTGCAATGAGTCCGCATTAATTGCAGCACGGAGGGACAAGAAGAAAGTAGATATGCATGATTTCCAGGATGCAATCGACCGTGTGATTGGTGGCTTAGAAAAAAAGAATAAAATAATCTCTCCTGAGGAGAAAAAAATTGTAGCTTACCATGAAGCTGGTCACGCTGTAGCTGGCTGGTTCCTGGAACATGCCGATCCTTTAGTAAAAGTGAGTATTGTGCCGAGAGGGGTCGCTGCACTTGGCTATGCTCAATATCTGCCAAAAGAACAGTTTCTATATCAGACAGAACAATTGATGGATGAGATGTGTATGGCACTAGGAGGCAGAGCTGCAGAGGACATCATTTTTGGGAAAATTTCCACTGGCGCATTGAGTGATCTTGAAAGGATCACCAAACTCGCTTACAGTATTGTGACTGTTTATGGAATGAATGAGAAAATTGGTAATGTTTCATTCTACGATTCCAAGCAATCAGACTACAATTTCACCAAGCCCTATTCTGATGCCACAGCTGAACTCATCGATAAAGAGGTGAAAGCCCTGATTGATAAAGCTTATAATCGAACCAAAGATCTCCTATTGAGTAAGAAAGAGGAGCTTGAAATTCTAGCCAAAGAGTTGTTGAAGAGAGAAATCATTTTTCAATCTGACCTGGAAGGTTTGATTGGAAAGAGACCTTTCAAGACTCCCACAACCTATCAGACCTATACCAACGGCGTGGAGAGCAATGGAGACTCAGATGAAAAAGAAACTGATGCTGAAGTTGCTAACCTCAAGAATGAAGTTAAAGCAGAAGTAGAAAAGGAAGAGCCAACTCCAGAAAAATAATATGGAGGATGCTGAGCGATTTAAGTCGTTGAAGGTACTTCCAGCAGGAAAAAAAATCTACTTTGCCAGTGACTTTCACTTAGGCGCACCTGATACGGAAAGCAGTAAAAGCCGAGAGAAGAGAATTATTGAATGGCTGGAGCAATCAAAAAAGAATGCTTCAGCTTTTTTTTTGGTGGGAGACGTGTTTGATTTTTGGTTTGAATACTCGCGAGTCATACCAAAAGGCTTTATCAGATTTCAGGGCAAACTAGCAGAAATTGTAGACTCAGGGATACCGGTCTATTTGTTTGCCGGAAACCATGACTTGTGGTTTCGGGACTACTTTCCTAAGGAACTAAATATACCAATTCAAAATGAACCCATAAGCATCGAGATAAATGGTAGAACGTTCTACATAGGGCATGGCGACGGACTTGGAAAAGGGGAAAAAACATTCAAGCTTATTAAGGCTGTTTTTCAATCCAAATTGGCACAGCTGCTATTTCGCTGGCTGCACCCCGACTTAGGCATAGCTGTTGCAAATTCTTGGAGTGGTAAAAGTCGCAACCGAAAGCATAGCAAAGATGATGTGAATCTTGGAGAAGCAGAAAAACTCTTTGAATACTGTAAAGAGGTTGAATCTACTGCTCATCACGACTTCTATATTTTTGGTCACAGGCACCTTCCACTCGAAATGAAAGTGGCTGAAAACTCTACCTATATTAATTTAGGAGAATGGTTTAAGTCTAATTCTTATCTGGAATTTGATGGAAAGAAGGCTTCTCTATGCTATTTTAATTAGCTGCTCGTTGTCGAGCTTAGGTCAATGGGATCTCCTAAAAAGAGTTTCAATAGATCAAAAGACAGCCTCTTTTGCAAGGAGTATTGATGGAAACTTATACCTTGGACTTGAAGATGGCAGTTTAGTACTATTTAATCCGGAAGGTGAAGAAATTCTTAACTACTCCCTAAACAATCAGTCGCCGATCACTCTAATTGATCCTCAATTTCAGCTCAAAACTTTTCTCTTTTATTTCGATAATCAGCTAATTACAATTCTAGATCGTTTCAACACTATTCCAAAAGAGTATCCTACAAAAGAGTTTACCAATGAGATCGTTTCGATGTCTTGCCCTGCGCCCGACGGCACGTTCTGGATTTTAGAGAACAACCCTGTTGTCCTAAAACGGGTTGATCCCATCCGAAAAAACACCTTGTTAATAGCTCAACCAGTCCTTGGAACAGACATCCAATATATGAGGACTTATCAAAATTTATTGTTAGTACTTGATGAATTGGGGTTACATGTATTTGACCAATTTGGCAATTTAATGTACGAAGTTCGTCAAAAGATTATTTCGATTTCTATTCAAAACAACTCAATCTATTGCCTCTTAGAATCCGACATTCTCGAAGTAGACCTATCCAATGGATATATTCAAAACAGCATAACAACTCCACTCAAAAATCCGATAGGATACCTAAGAAGTTCAAATGGAGGCATTTTCATTTCTGATGAGGAACTTCTCATTTACGTCGAATCAAATTAGTTTGACTTACCTCTATAGAGGTCTAGTATTCTTTTACGCAGAATAATTGTATACTTCGCATTGATCAACTGACCTTCGGCCCTGTTCTTGTTATTTAGGCTCTCCAAATAGCTGTAAAAGTCAGTATTCCCAGTTTCAAAACGCTTTTTGATAAATTCAAATGTCTGATTCAAGGCTTCAAAATTTTCCTCTGCGGTCTGATAAGAAGTTTGTGCAGCGACCAAATCAAGATAGTCCCTTTGGGCGGCATTTGTAACATTGAGAATTGCTTGATCATTTTGAAGCCTTGAATTCAGCATTAATACCTTGGTATTATCAATGTTGTTTTGAATCTGATAATTGTTAAAGATGGGAATCCTGAGCGTTGCTTGAACAAAGTCCGTAGGTAAGTCCTGAATTTGATCAAAATAATCGATGTCTTCCTGGTTGGAATAATTCCTTGCATGCTGAGCAAATATGGATAGACTTGGATATCTTCCAGCGCGCACTTGCTTTAATTGTGATTCAGCAGCCACTTCACTTTCAGAAGCACTCTTCAACTGAAAAGAAAAGTTCTGGATCTCTGACAAAACCACATCAAATTCGTCATATTCTATCAATATTTCCAGGTCTTCTATTGCTAGCGGTTGCAACCTTATTCCTTGATAGCTTTCAATCTGGATCGACTGCAGCAAGCTTAATAGGTCAGATTGGTACTGATTCATCAAAGTAACATTGTTCAATCTTTCATTTGCTACCTGTGACTGGAAGTTATAAACGGTCTCAGGACTTCCCACACCAACTGAAACTCTCTTTTTCTCTCGATCTAGTTGTTCTTCTAGAAACTCAAGACGTTGGTCTGAGATTCGACTATTTTCAGTATCAACGAGGACATTAAGATAATTCCTAATGACCGTTGCGGTGATAGTAAGTTTCGAATCCTCCAACTGATATCTTGAAGATTCAAATTCATGTTTTCTTCTATTAAGCAGGTGATGATTCGCAAATGCATTAAAAAGCGTAAGGTTGGAAGAGAGGTTGGGCCTTCCATTCCAGCTCGTAAAGGAAACAACATTCCCCGCAACTATATCACTACCATCAGTGTAGGAATGATTCAGGTTAGCATTTAAATCAGGCAAGAAATTGAAATACGCTTGCCTTTTGTTGGACTGTGCACCGAGTAGGTTGTTCTGATTTTGCTTTATTGTAAGGTTCCGACTCAATGCCATGTTAATGCACTCCTCCAAAGTGATTACTCTTACGGAATCTTGAGCAAATACAGAAATACTAATGACTAGTAAAATGCAGAAAAGTAAATTTCGCATAGTAAAAGGGTTTCAGGTCTTCGAACAGGGAAAAGAACCAATCGGAGGCTGTTCGCCATCCGATTGGTATAAGTATGAAGAGAATTACACTAAAGCTTCTTTAGCATTGATGTTTTCAGATACAATCTGACCATCAAATAGGTGAATCACTCGGTGAGAATACTCAGCATCAACTGGGGAGTGTGTCACCATTATTACGGTTGTCCCGCTTTCATTCAGTTCTGTCAGAAGATTCATAACCTCCTGTCCGTTGGCAGAATCCAAGTTTCCTGTAGGCTCATCCGCCAGGATTAGTTTAGGTTTTGCAACAACCGCTCGAGATATGGCGACACGTTGTTGCTGCCCACCTGATAACTGCTGCGGAAAGTGATTTCTTCTATGCATTATTTTCATGTGCTCCATTACTTCCTCCACTCTCTTCTTTCTTTCCGCAGATGAGTATTTAAGGTAAATTAAGGGCAGCTCAATGTTTTCGAATACCGTCAATTCATCAATCAAGTTGAAACTCTGAAATACAAAGCCAATGTTTGCTTTACGTAAGTCAGCTCTCTGTCTCTCTTTGTATCCAGAAATTTCAAGATCGGTAAAATGAAACTCTCCTTCTGATGGATTGTCTAAAAGTCCGATAATGTTCAGCAACGTTGATTTCCCGCATCCCGAAGGCCCCATGATAGCCACAAATTCTCCTTCCTTGATTTCCATATTCACCCCTGCAAGTGCAGTGGTTTCAATTTCATCTGTATAGTAGAATTTCTTTAGTCCTTTGGTTTTGATGAGTGCTTTAGCGTTTTCCATAATTATTTGAGTTTATTCTTTGAGTTCTAATTAATTACTATTTATGATTTGATTGGTTACTTGATTACTAAAATATCCTTGTCTTCATATCCCCTGTAAGAAGAGACAACAACTTTCTCCCCAGGTTGCAACCCTTCTACAACTTCATAGTAGCGAGGGTTCTGCCGTCCAAGTCGAATATCTCTTCTTTCTGCCGTACCACCATCCTCGCTAACTACGAATAGCCAATTGCCACCAGTAGTTTGATAAAAGCTACCCTTTGGAACTTGTATTGCCGTTATATTTTCGCTCAGCTGCAATCTTATTTGTAGGGTCTGTCCTCTTCGAATTCCATTTGGAATGGTATCCATTGACATGTCTACTTCGAATAATCCATTGTTCACCTCTGGGTATACTTTTATTATTTCAAGTCCGTAGTCATTGCCCGCAAATGGGTATGTTCCCTGAAGACCTGCATATATTCTAGATATATAATGTTCATCAATAGTTGCACGGACTTTAAAACCATTAAGATCATCTATCTGTCCAATGTTCTGTCCTGTCCCAATCGACTCCCCAACTTCTACGTTTACAGTTGACAATCTGCCCTCTATCGGTGCCTTGATATACAGATTATTCAAATTCTCTTTGATCATTTCGAGATTGTCCCTTGTCCTAACCAGGGTTGCCTCAGATTGACGGATTTGTGTGACCGATGCAATTGAATCAAATCGATTGGATTCAATTTGAATTTTCCTGTTATCTACTAGCCTTTCGTATTCCCTTTTGAGATTAAGATACTCTTGTTCAGAAATGATATTGTCTTCGTACAGTTTGATACCACGTTCATAACCATCCTTGGCGGCATCAATTTGATAATCAAGTTGCAACAGACTTCTCTTTAATTCAAACTGATTTCTTTGAAGGGCAAGTTTTGTATTTTCAACCTCATTGACTAGGCGAAAAGCTTGCGTTTCTTCTCTAACAAAATTTTGAAGTAAGGCATTATTAGCTAATTCTAGTATGGTGTCTCCCTTTTCCACCAAGATTCCTCCATCGTAGTGTTTTCTAGAGACCACACCGCCTTCAATTGCATCGAGTCTAATGGTCTTTATCGGCTGAACGTTTCCATCCACAGGTATAAATTCCCTGAACTCACCTTCGTGGACCGTAGCAATGTTTATTTTACTTCTTTCGACATTTAGTCTGGTTCCACCACTACTGAGCAAAAAATTGTAGACGATAAATACTACCAATAATCCACTTAATGAATAGATACTGATCTTTTTTGCCGTCCATTTCTTCTTTTTAATTTTTCTGTCCATCAAAAGTTGGTCGTTTTAGGTTTTCAGCATTGCTCAATGCCAATAAGAGTGCCATTTATGCCAAGTATCTGATTATTAGGTATTTAATATCAAAAAGAGTGCTAAGTAAAGAAATATGCTGTACAGTATGGAACAGAAAAGTGTTCGCTTTCGATCAATCCTCAAGGACCAAGAGGTCAAGAAATAAAAAAAGGTTCAGGAACTCCTCCCTGAACCCAAAGGTCAAAAACTCAAAA
>CAZQDI010000100.1:0-14261 GCA_964591785.1 uncultured Roseivirgaceae bacterium | reverse complement strand
AGGAGGTTTTTGAGGATCGTAAGAAGCTTAATGTTACGGTTAAGATTTTTGGTAGAAATACACCTGTAGAATTAAACTACATACAGGTTGAAAAAGAAGATTAAGAGAAAATGGCTAAAGAAATAACGGGCTATTTGAAATTACAGATTCGCGGTGGTGCAGCTAATCCTTCACCTCCTGTTGGTCCTGCACTTGGTGCAAAGGGTCTCAACATCATGGACTTCTGTAAGCAATTTAATGCAAGAACTCAGGACAAGCCAGGACAGCTTTTACCTGTGGTTGTGACCATTTATGCGGACAAGTCTTTTGATTTTGTAATCAAAACACCTCCTGCTGCATCGTTGATAATGGAAGCAGCTAAGCTTAAGAAAGGATCTTCTGAACCAAATAGAAGTAAAGTAGGGTCGGTATCCTGGGATCAGGTGAAGACCATTGCTGAAACTAAAATGCCAGATTTGAATTCGTTCGACGTGGAAGCGGCAATGAGAGTTGTTGCTGGTACCGCTCGAAGCATGGGCGTTAAAGTATCGGGTAAAGCCCCTTGGGCAGAATAATTTTTAGATATGGGAAAGCTAACTAAGAATCAAAAGAAAGCCGAGGAGTTACTTGAAATTGGTAAAGAATATTCTTTGGAAGAGGCATCCAATCTCGTGAAACAAATCACTTTTGCAAAATTTGATGCTTCCGTTGATATTGATATTCGTTTGGGAGTAGATCCCAAGAAAGCCGACCAAATGGTTAGGGGGGTGGTCTCCTTGCCTCACGGAGTTGGTAAAGACGTTCGAGTATTGGTATTATGCACTCCAGACAAAGAACAAGAAGCCAAAGACGCTGGTGCTGATCATGTTGGTTTGGACGATTACATTAAGAAGATAGAAGGTGGTTGGACTGATATTGATGTAATAATCACCATGCCAACTGTAATGGCGCAAGTCGGGAGATTGGGAAGGGTTTTAGGTCCAAGAGGTTTGATGCCCAATCCTAAATCTGGAACGGTTACCATGGATGTTGGACAAGCTGTAAAAGAGGTGAAGGCAGGAAAAATTGATTTCAAGGTAGATAAGTTTGGGATTATTCATACGAGTGTGGGTAAAGTTTCCTTTGACTCAGACAAGATCAAGGAAAATGCTCTTGAGATGATCCAAACGGTATCAAAATTGAAACCCTCCTCAGCCAAAGGCACCTACTTCAAGTCGATTACGATATCCAGTACGATGAGTAAGGGGATTCCTATTGATAAAGGCAGCATAGCGAACATTTAAGTTATGACACGAGAAGAAAAAGCAGAGCTAATAAATAACCTTTCTGAAAAGCTGAAGGAAACTGATCATTTCTACATAACTGATACCTCAGGGCTTACGGTTGCTGAAGTCAATAAGTTTAGGGAAATGTGCTTTAAGAAAGGAGTGGAGTACAAGCTTGTTAAAAATACTTTGATTAAGAAGGCCTTGGAAAATCTTGATGGTGATTTCTCACCTCTTGATGAAGTTTTGAAAGGCACTTCTGGTATCATGTTCGTTAATGAGTCTGCGAACACTCCAGCTAAGATTATCAAGGATTTTAAAAAACAAGATCCTCAAGAAAGGCCAACATTTAAAGCCGCGTCAATAGATTCGGATTTATTTGTGGGAGAAGATCACCTAGGTGCCCTTGCAAGTTTGAAATCTAAGCAAGAGCTGATTGGGGAGGTCGTTACATTACTGCAATCACCAGCTAAAAACGTTCTATCACTTCTTCAGAGTGGAGAGCAGAAAATTGCTGGTATTGTTAAAACACTTTCAGAAAGAGAATAAAATTTTAAACACAATTATTAATATTTAATAAAATGGCGGATTTAAAAGATTTTGCAGAACAACTAGTTAACCTTTCAGTGAAAGAGGTGAACGAACTAGCGAATATCCTTAAAGACGAGTATGGTATTGAACCTGCTGCTGCTGCTGGACCAGTGATGGTTGCTGGTGGTGCTGCTGGTGGTGATGCCGATGGTGGTGGTGAAGAGCAGACTTCATTCGACGTTATTCTTAAGTCTCCAGGAGGAGCTAAGCTAGCGATCGTAAAACTTGTAAAAGAACTGACTGGTCTTGGTCTTAAGGATGCGAAAGAGCTTGTTGATGGTGCACCTAAAGCAGTGAAAGAGGGTGTAGATAAAGACGAAGCTGAAGGCCTTAAAAAGCAGCTTGAAGAAGCTGGTGCCGAAGTAGAATTAAAGTAATCTACAAATAGCATTTAGGTATTGGGCCCTGACTCTTCGTCAGGGTCTTTTCCTGTTTATATATAGGCTAAAAGTTCCTTTTAATTTTTAACATAAACTCCGTAAGCTTTGGCTACAAACAATAACGGGAGAATCAATTTCTCCTCCATAAAATCAGTAATTGACTATCCAGACTTTTTGGATGTTCAGCTGAAATCATTTATTGACTTTTTCCAATTAGATACCCCTGCTGAGCGAAAAGAAGGCGAGGGTTTGTACAAGGTATTCATGGAAAATTTCCCAATCACAGATTCCCGGGAGAATTTTGTCCTAGAGTTTGTTGATTACACCGTTGATCCTCCGAAATACAGTATTCAGGAATGCATTGAGAGGGGACTAACCTATTCGGTTCCACTAAAAGCCAAGTTAAGGTTACTTTGTAACGATGAAGAAAACGAAGATTTTGAGACGATAGAGCAAGAGGTCTTTCTTGGCAATATTCCTTACATGACGGAAAAAGGGTCGTTTGTGATAAATGGAGCAGAACGAGTCATTGTATCTCAATTGCATCGGTCGCCTGGCGTTTTCTTCGCGCAAAGTAAGCACACCAACGGTACGCTCCTTTATAGTGCAAGAATTATTCCTTTTAAAGGGTCTTGGATTGAATTTGCTACCGATGTAAACAATGTCATGTATGCATACATCGATCGGAAAAAGAAATTCCCGATTACAACACTATTGCGTTCAATTGGCTATGGATCAGACAAAGAAATATTGGATCTTTTCGGCCTATCGGAAGAGATTGAAGCCACAGAAAAGGAACTTAAAAAGGTCACTGGAAGAAGGCTTGCTGCTCGGGTTCTAAGAACCTGGACAGAAGACTTCGTGGATGAAGATACCGGTGAAGTAGTTTCGATCGATCGAAATGAGGTGGTACTTGAACGAGACAGTATCATCGATGAAGATGATATTGTTACCATCCTTGATTCTGGTTCTAAATCAGTGATCCTACACCGAAAGGATGTAAATATTGCTGAATACTCAATTATCTACAACACACTTCAAAAAGACAATTCGAACTCTGAGAAAGAAGCAGTAGAGCAGATTTACCGTCAGTTGAGAAATACGGAGGCTCCTGACGAGCAAACTGCTAGAGATATTATTACCAGCCTGTTCTTTTCAGATAAGAGATATGATCTGGGTGAGGTAGGAAGATATAGAATCAATAAGAAGCTAAACATTGATAAGGATTGGGATCGAAGAGTTCTATCTACAGAAGATATCATTTTGATCGTTAAGTACTTAATTGGTCTAATTAATAGTAAGGCAGTCGTTGATGATATCGATCACTTAAGCAACCGAAGGGTGCGAACAGTAGGTGAGCAATTGTACTCGCAATTCGGAGTAGGATTAGCAAGAATGGCAAGAACCATTAGAGAGCGGATGAATGTAAGAGACAATGAAGATTTCAAGCCCGTTGATTTGATCAATGCTCGAACACTTTCCTCAGTTATCAACTCCTTCTTTGGAACGAACCAGCTTTCGCAGTTTATGGATCAGACCAATCCATTAGCTGAGGTTACGCACAAAAGAAGGATGTCTGCATTAGGTCCCGGCGGACTGTCAAGAGAACGTGCAGGTTTTGAGGTGAGGGATGTTCATTATACTCATTATGGTAGACTTTGCACCATTGAGACCCCGGAAGGTCCAAATATTGGACTGATCTCCTCACTGTGTGTTCATGCGAAAGTGAACCAAATGGGATTCATTGAGACCCCGTACAGAGAAGTGGTTGAAGGGAAGGTTGATATGTCAGGGAATGTCAAGTTCTTGACCGCAGAAGAAGAAGACACGCACAACATTGCCCAGGCAAATGCACCTCTTTCCGACAAAGGTGACTTTTTGAACGAAAAGATTAAAGCACGATTTGAAGGTGATTTCCCCTTATGTGAAGACAATGAGGTGACTTACATGGACGTCGCACCAAATCAGATTGTGTCTGTTGCAGCGTCTATGATTCCTTTCCTGGAACACGATGATGCAAACAGGGCCTTAATGGGATCGAACATGCAACGCCAGGCAGTACCTTTAATGAGGCCTCAGGCCCCGATCGTCGGTACAGGTCTTGAAGAGAGGGTAGCACTTGATTCCAGAGCATTGATTAGGGCAGAAGGCCCTGGGACCATTGAATTTGTCGATGCTAATAAGATAGTTGTAGTCTATGATCTTACTGATCAAGAGGAGATTATTACGTTCGATAAGTCTTCGGTCACTTATGATTTGGTGAAATTCAGAAGAACAAACCAGGATACATGCATTAACCTAAAGCCAATTGTAAATAAGGGTGATAAAGTGGTAAAAGGCCAACCTCTTTGCGATGGTTTCGCCACTGAAAAAGGAGAGCTAGCACTTGGAATTAACATGCAGGTAGCGTTTATGCCTTGGCAAGGTTACAACTTTGAGGATGCAATCGTCATCTCGGAAAGAGTAGTCCGCGAGGATATATTTACCTCCATTCATATTGATGAATTTGAGTTGGAAGTGAGGGATACGAAACGGGGAGAAGAAGAGCTAACCAGCGAGATCCCAAATGTATCGGAGGAAGCAGTGAAGAACCTCGATGAAAATGGAATCATTCGAATCGGTGCAGAGATCAAAGAAGGGGATATTCTAATTGGTAAGATTACTCCAAAAGGAGAGTCAGATCCAACTCCAGAAGAAAAACTACTGAGAGCCATTTTTGGTGATAAGGCTGGAGATGTAAAGGATGCCTCCCTGAAAGCTTCACCCTCTCTGAAAGGAGTAGTAATTGATACCAAACTATTTTCTCGACCTAAGAAAGATAAGGATGTTCGAGCAAGAGCCAAGAAAGAGGTTGAATTGCTTAAGAATAAATACAGTCAGCAGCTGACGGAAGCTCGTGATATCATGATCGACAAGATTGCCAAATTATTGGATGGCAAGACTTGTCAGGGCATTAAGCACAAGTTTGGTGAAGAAGTCATGAGTAAAGGTGTTAAATTCTCGCGAAAGAATATTGAAGCCAATTTGTTCCCTCCTAAGAACAAATACCGTGATGAGAGCAACTACAATGTTCCTGAAGAGGCCAATCTTATTTCTGACCTGATTATCGAAGATTGGACAGGAGATGAGAGTATTGACGAGCTAATCTTCAAGATGGTCAAAAATTACATTGGTTTCAGGAACAATATTTCTGGATTGTTCAAGAGAGAACGATTTACCTTGGAAGTAGGGGATGAATTACCCGCCGGGATCGTGCAATTAGCAAAAGTATATGTTGCTAAGAAGCGTAAACTGAGAGTGGGTGATAAAATGGCTGGACGACACGGGAATAAAGGTGTTGTGGCTAGAATCGTAAGAGAAGAGGATATGCCATTTATGGAAGATGGCACTCCTGTGGATATCGTTCTGAATCCATTAGGGGTACCTTCCAGGATGAATATTGGACAGATTTATGAAACCGTTCTTGGTTGGGCTGGATTGAAACTAGGCAAGAAGTATGCAACTCCAATTTTTGACGGAGCTTCTGAAGATGAAGTTCAAAATGAACTAAAAGAAGCAGGACTTCCGAGCTTTGGACGGACATACCTATACGATGGTTTGTCGGGCGAAAGGTTTGATCAGCCGGTAACTGTTGGAGTGATCTATATGCTAAAGCTTGGACACTTAGTGGACGATAAGATGCACGCTAGAAGTATTGGCCCTTACTCTTTGATCACACAGCAACCACTTGGTGGTAAGGCGCAGTTTGGAGGACAGCGATTTGGAGAAATGGAAGTGTGGGCACTTGAGGCATTTGGTGCAGCAAACGTGCTTCAGGAAATTTTGACCATCAAATCTGATGATGTGATAGGTCGAGCCAAAGCCTATGAAGCAATCGTAAAAGGGGAGAATATGAATAAGCCCAATATTCCTGAATCATTTAATGTACTGATTCATGAGTTGAGAGGGCTTGCACTTGAAATTACTTTAGATTAACAATTAATTAATATCCTCCCGGTTGTTCGGGAGGTTTATCTGATATAAATATGGCGTTCAGAAAAAATAAAAAAATTCATAACGATTTCTCTAGAGTTACTATTAGCCTTGCTTCTCCGGAATCAATTCTGGAAAGCTCCCATGGTGAAGTGACTCAACCTGAAACTATCAACTACAGGACCTACAAGCCTGAGATGGGTGGACTATTTTGTGAGCGAATTTTTGGCCCTGTTAAGGATTGGGAATGTCATTGTGGAAAGTATAAAAGAATTCGGTATAAGGGTATTATTTGTGACCGGTGTGGTGTAGAAGTAACGGAAAAGAAAGTGCGAAGAGAACGAATGGGCCATATTGAGCTCGTCGTCCCCGTTGCCCACATATGGTATTTCAAATCTTTACCAAACAAAATAGGTTATTTGCTGGGAGTTCCGACAAAAAAGTTGGATCAGATCATCTACTATGAACGATATATTGTAATTCAGCCAGGTGCTAAAGAAGAAGATGGTATTTCAAAGCTTGATTTCCTGACCGAAGAAGAATATCTAGATATCTTAGATAAGCTACCTCGAGAGAATCAGATGCTGGATGATGATGATCCTAATAAATTCATCGCAAAAATGGGAGCAGAAGCTCTTGAGATGCTTTTAGCAAGAACTCAACTTGACGAGCTTTCTTACGAACTAAGACATCAGGCCGCTACTGATACTTCTCAGCAGAGAAAAGCGGAGGCTTTAAAAAGACTTAGAGTAGTTGAAGCATTCCGAGACGCTAAGACAAGAATCGAAAACAAACCAGAATGGATGGTCGTCAAAATGGTGCCAGTAATACCACCAGAACTTCGTCCGTTGGTTCCTTTAGATGGTGGGCGATTTGCCACTTCAGATCTCAATGATCTTTACAGAAGGGTGATTATCAGAAATAATCGTTTAAAGCGATTGATGGATATTAAGGCTCCCGAAGTAATCCTTAGGAACGAAAAAAGGATGTTGCAAGAGGCGGTTGACTCGCTTTTTGATAATTCAAGAAAAGTAAATGCGGTAAGATCTGATGGCAATAGGGCTCTAAAATCTTTGAGTGACATGCTTAAAGGAAAGCAAGGTCGATTCCGTCAAAACCTGTTGGGTAAACGAGTTGACTATTCAGGTAGGTCTGTAATTGTTGTTGGTCCAGAACTGAAAATGCATGAGTGTGGTCTTCCTAAGAATATGGCTGCCGAACTCTTCAAACCTTTCATTATCAGAAAGCTCATTGAAAGAGGTATTGTTAAAACGGTAAAATCAGCCAAGAAAATTGTTGACCGTAAAGACCCGGTAGTTTGGGATATCCTAGAAAATGTGTTGAAAGGGCATCCAGTACTTCTCAACAGGGCTCCTACTCTGCACAGACTGGGTATTCAGGCATTCCAGCCAAAACTTATCGAGGGCAAGGCTATTCAGCTACACCCATTGGCGTGTACTGCCTTCAATGCGGATTTCGATGGTGATCAAATGGCTGTACACGTGCCATTAGGACATGAAGCCATTCTGGAAGCCTCATTGTTGATGCTCTCTTCGCACAATATTCTTAACCCTGCCAATGGTGCTCCAATTGCCGTGCCATCGCAGGATATGGTACTTGGGCTTTATTATATCACAAAAGGTCGTAGAAGCACTGATAAGGAAAAAGTTGCTGGAGAAGGTAAAATGTTTTATTCGCATGAAGAGGTGATCATTGCGCTCAATGAAAAACAAATATCTCAACATGCTTACATAAAGGTCAGGACCAATGTTCGAAATGAGAATGGTGAATTAGAATCAAAAATCATTGAAACGGTTGCTGGACGAGTACTTTTCAATGAAGCAGTTCCAAATGAAGTCGGCTTCGTTGATGAGTTGTTGACTAAGAAGAAGCTTCAGAAAATCATTGCTCATGTCTTCAAAATCACAGGAATGGCACGAACCGCACATTTCCTTGACGACATAAAAGCTCTTGGTTTCAGAATGGCTTACAAGGGAGGTCTTTCAATGGGTCTTGATAACATCAACATACCCGAAGAGAAAGACAAACTTGTGTTAGAAGCCAAGCAAGAAGTAGATGGAGTATGGCAAAACTACCTGATGGGTCTTATTACTGATAATGAGCGATACAACCAGGTGATTGATATTTGGACAAGAACCAATACTCAGCTGACGAATTCATTAATGACACAAATGGAGGAAGATGATCAAGGTTTCAATTCCATTTACATGATGATGCACTCGGGAGCCCGAGGTTCAAGGGAGCAAATTCGACAGTTAGGAGGTATGAGAGGTTTGATGGCGAAACCCCAGAAGAACCTACAAGGTTCTGTAGGTGAAATTATTGAGAACCCAATTCTTTCGAATTTCAAAGAAGGATTGGATGTTATTGAGTATTTCATTTCTACTCATGGTGCTAGAAAAGGTCTGGCAGATACGGCATTGAAGACGGCCGATGCGGGTTACTTAACCAGAAGACTTGTTGATGTTGCCCAAGACGTTGTTATCAATGAAGAAGATTGTGGTACTCTTAGAGGGTTGTCGGTTTCTGCGCTCAAGGATAATGAAGAGGTGGTAGAACCACTTTCTGAGCGTATTTTAGGTAGAGTTTCAGTACATGACATTTACGACCCTATTACAGATGAATTGATTATTGAATCTGGACAAGAGTTTACTGAAGAAATTGCCGAGTACATTGATTCATCCAGTATTGAGGAAGTGGAAATAAGGTCAGTATTGACCTGTGAAACAAGACAAGGAGTATGCGCTAAGTGCTACGGAAGAAACCTTTCGACAGGTAGACTTTCTCATGTGGGAGAAGCGGTCGGTGTGATTGCAGCTCAGTCCATTGGGGAACCAGGTACACAGTTAACATTGAGAACATTCCACGTCGGTGGTACTGCCTCTAACATTGCTGTCGATGCGAACATCAAAGCTAAATTTGACGGAGTGATCGAATTTGATGAATTGAGAACTGTAAAGTCTACAGATGAAGAAGGAAATAAGATCGAGGTAGTAATGGGTAGATCGGGAGAGATCAGAATTCTTGATGAAAAGAAAGAAAAAGTTTTGATTTCCAATCATGTTCCTTACGGGGCTATTCTTAAGATCAAAGACGGTGGCAAAGTTGCCAAAGGAGACGAGTTATGTTACTGGGATCCATATAATGCCGTGATCATGTCTGAGTTTGACGGTACTGCTTCATTCGACTCAATCATTGAGGGTATCACCTTCAAAGAAGAATCTGACGAACAAACTGGTCACCGAGAGAAAGTGATTATTGACACCAAGGATAAGACGAAGAACCCAGCGATAGAGATTGTGAACAAAGATGGAGACACTGAAAAGGGATACAACATACCAGTAGGTGCCCACTTAGCCGTGGAAGAGGGAGATAAGATCAAAGCTGGACAGGTTCTTGCAAAGATTCCTAGGAAAACAGGTAAGTCAAGAGATATTACCGGAGGTCTGCCTAGGGTCACTGAACTTTTCGAAGCACGTAACCCATCTAACCCTGCAGTTGTAAGTGAGATTGATGGTGTTGTCGAGTACGGAGGCATTAAGAGGGGTAATAGAGAAATTTACATCGAATCAAAAGATGGAGTGAAGAAGAGGTATATGGTTCCGTTATCAAAACACATTTTGGTGCAGGACAATGACTACGTTAGAGCTGGTGATGCATTGTCTGACGGTGCAACAACTCCGGCAGATATTTTGAAGATCAAAGGGCCAACTGCTGTTCAGGAGTATCTTGTTAATGAGATTCAAGAGGTATACCGACTGCAGGGTGTAAAAATCAACGACAAACATATTGAAGCCATTGTTCGACAAATGATGCAAAAAGTCATTATCGAAAATGCTGGAGATACCAGTTTCCTAACTAATCAGTTAGTTGATCGATTCGCCTTCATGGAGGAAAATGACAATATTCTAGATAAAAAGGTCGTAGTCGATCCGGGAGACTCGTCAAATTTTAAGGCAGGTCAAATCATAGATGCAAGAAGTCTAAGAGATGAAATCTCAAGCCTTAAGCGAAGGGATATGAAGTTGATTCAGGTGAGGGATGCTGAGCCAGCAACCGGTAAGCCTACACTCCAAGGAATTACTCAGGCCTCTTTGGGAACCGAGAGCTTTATTTCAGCAGCTTCCTTCCAGGAAACAACAAAAGTTCTTAGTGAAGCTTCTATCAAAGGTAAAGCTGATACGCTTATGGGTCTGAAGGAGAATGTGATCGTTGGTCACTTGATTCCTGCAGGTACGGGTGTTAGGAAATACGGCAAATACATCGTTAACTCTCAAGAAGAGTATGACAATTTGGTGAATTCCCGGGAAAACTTTGAATCCAAAGGAGTTGAGGCTTAAGAGATGAGTGAGAAGAGCAATAAGGAGGAGCAGAAGCCAAATAATCAGATTAACATAGAACTTTCTGAAGAGACAGCAGAGGGCGTTTATGCTAATTTGGCAATGATTGCTCATTCAAGTAGTGAATTCGTGATTGATTTTATCAGACTTATGCCAGGAGTACCGAAGGCAAAGGTGAAATCCAGAATAGTGATTACACCCGAGCATGCTAAACGATTACTCACCGCATTGGAAGATAATATCAATAAGTACGAAGCCACATTTGGTGAAGTCAAACAAACTGGTGAAGTACCAAAGTTTCCAATGAATTTTGGTGGGACAATGGGTGAAGCCTAGATTTGAAATATTATAAGATTTGAAAAGGGAGCTATGCTCCCTTTTTACATTTCAAGGCCTAAAAGGAGGGCTTCTAAAAGCCAAATCCTAAAATCCCAATTAATTCATCATTCACTGTTTTGATATATTCTTATTATATCTATCTTTGCGTTCCCAAATTTGGGGACAGTAGAAAATTTAGCGTATGCCAACAATACAACAATTAGTTAGGAAGGGTAGAAAGAAGCTTACCTCGAAATCAAAATCTCCTGCATTGGACTCTTGTCCGCAGCGAAGAGGAGTTTGTACAAGGGTTTATACAACTACTCCGAAGAAGCCAAACTCCGCGATGAGGAAAGTAGCGCGTGTTAGACTTACTAATGGTAAAGAAGTGAACGCTTACATCCCCGGAGAGGGTCACAATCTTCAAGAACACTCAATTGTTCTGATTAGAGGAGGTAGAGTGAAAGATCTGCCAGGAGTAAGGTACCACATTGTAAGAGGTGCTTTAGATACAGCTGGCGTAAACGGAAGATTGCAGAGGAGATCTAAATATGGAGCAAAGCGTCCAAAAAAGTAAGAGATAAATGAGAAAAGCAAAACCAAAGAAAAGATACATCTTACCTGATCCAATTTATCAGGATACCCTTGTTACCAAGTTCGTTAATAATTTAATGTTGAGGGGTAAGAAGAGCATAGCTTATACTATTTTCTATGGTGCTGTTAAGCAAGTAGAGGAAAAAACAGGTGAGAACGGTTTGGAGACATGGAAAACTGCTTTGAGCAATATTATGCCTGCCGTGGAAGTTAAGGCAAGAAGAGTCGGAGGGGCAAACTTTCAAGTACCTGTAGAAGTAAGACCGGATCGGAAAATTTCCCTAGGGATCAAGTGGATGATAAAATATGCTCGATTAAGGGGTGAGAAAACAATGGAAGACCGCTTGGCTGCCGAAATTATTGCTGCATCTAAAGGAGAAGGAGCAGCAGTGAAGAAAAAGGATGATACACATAGAATGGCTGAAGCTAATAAAGCATTCTCACACTTTAGATTCTAAAATACCATAATGGCAAGAGACTTAAAACTTACTAGAAACATCGGTATCGCTGCGCATATTGATGCTGGTAAAACAACGACAACGGAGCGAATCCTATACTACGCTGGTGTAAACCACAAAATCGGTGAGGTGCACGATGGAGGAGCAACTATGGATTGGATGGAGCAAGAGCAGGAAAGAGGTATCACCATCACTTCTGCAGCTACCACCGTATTTTGGAAATATAAGGATGACGAATATCATATTAACATAATCGATACTCCTGGACACGTCGATTTTACAGTTGAAGTGAACCGGTCTCTGAGAGTGTTGGATGGACTAGTCTTCTTATTTAGCGCAGTGGATGGAGTAGAACCTCAATCTGAGACCAATTGGAGACTTGCTGATAACTATAAAGTGGCAAGAATTGGGTTTGTTAATAAAATGGATCGTCAAGGCGCTGATTTCCTAAACGTCTGCAATCAGGTTCACGAGATGCTAGGAACGAAGTCTGTTCCACTTCAATTACCTATTGGCGCGGAAGAAAATTTCAAAGGTGTGGTTGATTTGGTGGAGAACAAAGCCATGGTTTGGAACGAAGACGATATGGGGATGACATTCGAAGAAGTGCCTATTCCTGAAGACATGTTGGATGAGGTAGCAGAGTACAGAGAGAAGCTGGTTGAGTCAGTTGCAGAGTACGATGATGGGTTGATGGAGAAGTTCTTCGAGGATCCTGACAGTATTACAAGAGATGAAATCGTTGCTGCTTTACGTGCGGCCACAATAGATCTGGCATTCGTGCCAATGATGTGCGGTTCAGCCTTTAAAAATAAAGGAGTTCAAACCATGCTAGACTATGTGATGGAGTTGCTTCCCTCACCACTGGATCGTGATAATATTATAGGTACTAATCCTGACACAGAGGAGGAGGTTACCAGAAAACCAGATCCGAAAGATCCCTTTACTGCTTTAGCATTTAAGATTGCTACCGATCCATTTGTGGGTCGATTGTGTTTTATGAGGTCGTATTCTGGAATGTTGGATTCAGGATCTTATGTTTACAACACTAGAACAGGCAAGAAAGAACGAATTTCTAGGATCTTCCAGATGCATGCAAACAAGCAGAATCAAATTGATTCGTTACATGCCGGGGACATCGGTGCAGCTGTGGGTTTCAAAGACATCAAGACCGGAGATACGTTATGTGCGGAAAATGCCAAAATCGTTCTCGAGTCGATGGTATTCCCTGATCCTGTAATTGGATATGCCATTGAGCCAAAAACCCAGGCAGATGTAGATAAGTTAGGTATTGCAATTGGTAAACTTATCGAAGAAGATCCCACTTTGCAGGTAGAAACTAACCATGAAACAGGACAAACAATTCTGAAGGGAATGGGAGAGCTACACCTTGATATTATCATCGACCGATTGAAACGAGAGTTCAAGGTAGAAATCAATCAAGGTGCTCCTCAGGTTGCTTATAAAGAAGCTATCACAGCATCTACCGAGCACAAGGAAGTCTATAAGAAACAGACTGGTGGTAAAGGTAAATTCGCTGACATTGTATTCGAACTTGGACCCAAAGACGAAGATTACGAGCAGGAAGGTCTCCAATTTGTGAATCAAATTGTTGGGGGTGTGATACCTAAGGAGTTTATCGGACCGACCGAAAAAGGATTCAAGCAGGCAATGGCCAATGGTCCATTAGCAAATTATCCAATCGACAATATGAAAGTGAGATTATTTCACGGTTCATTCCACGATGTGGATTCTGATGCACTTTCCTTTGAATTAGCAGCAAGAAACGGTTTCAAGGAAGCAGCTAAGAAATGTAAGCCAGTGATTCTTGAGCCTATCATGGCGGTTGAAGTGGTTACGCCAGATGAGTACACCGGTTCCATTACTGGTGACCTCAATAAAAGGAGAGGTTTAATGAAAGGGATGGACACAAAAGGAACTTCTACAGTAGTAAAAGCTGATGTTCCGCTTTCCGAATTGTTCGGATATGTGACTGATTTAAGAACAATTAGTTCGGGACGAGCAACGGCCTCTTTGACTTTCTCACATTATGATCCAGTTCCGAAAAATATTGCTGAAGATGTAATTGCGGAGGTAAGAGGAACAGCGAACGCATAAAGAAACTGAAATGAATCAAAAAATTAGAATTAAACTTAAATCTTACGATCACAATCTAGTGGACAAGTCTTCTGAGAAGATCGTTAGAGCAGTAAAAACAACTGGAGCTGTGGTAAGTGGACCCATTCCATTGCCGACAGTAAAGGAAAAATTCACTGTGCTAAAGTCTCCTCACGTTAATAAGAAAGCAAGAGATCAGTATCAACTTTGCACCTATAAGCGACT
>CAZQDI010000099.1:0-14426 GCA_964591785.1 uncultured Roseivirgaceae bacterium | reverse complement strand
CATTGGTGCGGACAGGGGTCGCCTCATCCGCCAATACATCGGCGAAGCGGTGCTCATCTCTTTGGTGTCTATGGTTCTTTCCTACCTTCTGGTACTCATCCTGCTTCCTTCATTTAACGAGATCACCGACAAAACCATCTCCTTGGTACTCAGCACGGAGCTGGTCCTCGTATCAATTTTCACCGTCTTCGTCACAGGGATTCTTGCAGGAAGCTATCCAGCGCTTTACTTGACACACTTCAACCCGGTGCAGGTGCTTAAAGGAGAAATCAAAAGCTCAGTGGGTGAAATATGGGCTCGAAAAGGGCTGGTGATCTTCCAGTTCACCATCACCATAATGCTTATTGTCGGGGTGATCATTATCTATCAACAAACCGAGTATGCCTTTACTAAAAACCTGGGTTACGACCAGGACAATGTAGTCTTCTTCAATCAGGACGGGGACATTCCGGACCGACGAGAAGCATTTTTCACAGAGCTGAGAAAAATTCCGGGAGTAGTCCATGCGGGAGGCACCAGCCACAGCATGCTCTACCAACAAAGTAACACCATGGGTTTGGAGTGGACCGGCAAACAACCTGAAGAACGACTGCTCTTTGAAAACATCCGGGTAGATCACGAATTCTATGAAACCATGGGCTTTGAATTGGCCTCCGGCCGGTGGTTTGACCGAAAATTTGGAACCGACACCAGCAAAATGGTGATCAATGAAGCGGCTGCCAAAGTAATGGGATTCACCCCCGAGGAAGCTGTGGGGCAAAACATCCGGCTTTGGGATGAATACGACCTTCAGATTGTCGGCGTGCTCAAAGACTTTCATTATCAGTCAATACACATTGAAGTGGACCCGGCTTTCTTCTGGCTGAGAAGTACCTGGAATGTGGCAGTCAGGCTGGAAGCTGGCAAAGAGGTCGCTACCATGGCTCAGATCGAGGAACTCTATCGAACATTTGCTCCTGGTTTCATTTTTGAATATGATTTTCTGGACAAAAGCTATCAAGAGCTGTATGAATCTGAACAACGAATTGGTACACTCTCCTCCTATTTTGCTGGTTTTGCGATCGTAATATCGTGTCTTGGACTATTTGGCTTGGCTTCGTTTACCGCAGAACGCAGACTGAAGGAGATCGGAATCAGAAAAGTGCTTGGGGCAAGTGTATCCAACATCGTCTTGATGCTCTCTTCAGACTTTACCAAGTTGGTGGCTGTTTCTATTGTCATTGCATTGCCCATTTCATACTACTTCATGAACCAGTGGCTCCAGAGCTTTGCCTACAAGATCGATCTAAGTGTCTGGATCTTTGTTGGGGCCGCGGTGTTGTCACTCGTTATTGCCTGGCTAACGGTTAGTTCTCAAGCACTCAGAGCAGCACGCATCAATCCAGCCAAATGCCTGAAGGATGAGTGATCTAAGAACGTAGAAGTTCACTGAAACGCTGACTCATCTTTCTGGTGATGGGTCCAACTTTTCCTTTGCCAAGCGGCTTGCCATCGATTTCAATGATCGGGCAAACTTCTTTCAGGGTGCTGCAGATAAAGACTTCATCCGCAGACAGGAGGTCGTCTAACGTGACATCCTCCACACTGATTGGCACATCAAGGGCTGCAAGAGACAGCAATTGCTTTCTGGAAATCCCCTCCAGAATGTTCTTAGCAGGTGTAACTACCCTACCATCTTTTATCACAAAGATATTGCTGCGTGAAGCTTCTGTCACCAATCCATCTTTGTGATAGATCACGTCAACAGCTCCGGCCATGATTCTTTTTCTATGCAGCAAATTGCTGGTAAAGTAATTGGTGGATTTGATCAGTGGATATTCCCGCAGGTATTCATGCAAGATTACGCTCGCATACGGTGGTGCCTGATAAGAAGCCAGATTTGTATGAAGTATGTAAAAAAGCGGGTCAAGCTTTGCCTGTCCCTCATCACCGTCTCCTAGAAGTACCAGCTTGAAGGAACTGTCAGGAAATGAATTCCAATCCTTCAAGGTGTCTAATGCATCGCGAATCTCGTCCTGACCGATAATGGAAGACAAGCCCAGGAACTTCTGGGATCGTTCAAACCGATTGAGGTGATCTTGCAGAAAAGTATACTTCCCATCTCTCATGCGAAAGAAGTCAAATACACCAAACCCTCTCAAGGTACCTAACCCATCCAATGGTAAGGATACCTTGGATTCTTCGATCACACTGCCTTGAAAATAACAATACTTTTTTTGACTCATAAAGGAAATTATTTGGACTTGGGCGAGATTTTTTGTAGCGTTATACTAGCCCCACAAATAAGAACAATTTCTTTCACCTTAAAAGTAATAGTTTGCTGTTTAACCAATACAACTCAAGTGATCACTTTGATGAAATGTTCGATGCTGAAGGCCACTGTAGAGAATCGAGCCGACTGCTTTTCGACCACTTAAACGCTTACCAAAAAAACAAGCTCAATCAGTTGCAGTATACTACGGAGAAAGCCCAGATTTCCATGGGCATGACGTTCAACGTGTACTCCGACAATAAGGGCATTGAACGCATCCTGCATCTGGATCTAATTCCCAGAATTCTCAGTTCAACCGACTGGCAGGTCCTCGAATCCGGCCTAAAGCAACGCATCGAAGCCATCAACCTCTTTATTGATGACCTGTACCACAAGCAAAAAATACTTAAGGATAAGATTGTTCCGAAGGAAGTCATCTTAAGTAGTCCGGACTTTCTCCAACAATGCATCGGACTTCAACCACCCAAAGATATTTGGTGTCACATCACCGGTAGCGACATTGTACGGGGCAAGGAAGGAGAGTTCTACGTGCTTGAGGACAACCTGAGATGCCCCTCCGGCGTCTCCTACATGCTGGAAAACCGGGAAATCATTAAACATGCACTCCCCTCTTTGTTCAATAACCTGGGGGTGCGACCGGTAGCAGATTATCCCGGTAAGTTGCTGCAAATGCTTGAGCATCTCTCAGACAAAGAAGACCCTACGGTGGCTGTCCTTACCCCAGGGGTCTATAATTCTGCCTATTTTGAACATTCATACCTGGCATTGCAAATGGGAGTCGAATTGATCACGGGACAGGACCTTCTGGTCAAGAATAAGAAGGTATACATGCAATCCACGAAAGGACTGAAGCAGGTCGATGTCATCTATCGCAGGATTGATGATACTTTCCTGGACCCGCTGACCTTTAACAAAAACTCCATGTTAGGGGTGCCAGGTATCTACGAAGCCTACAAAGCAGGAAATGTAGCGCTTGCCAATGCTCCCGGTACGGGAGTAGCCGATGATAAGGCAGTCTATGCCTACATCCCGCGTGTGATCAAGTACTATTTAGACCAGGAGCCCATTTTGCAAAACGTCCCTACCTACATCTGTTCGGAAAGCGACTCCCTGCAGTACGTCATGGAAAATATCTCAGAGCTGGTGGTAAAAGAAACTAACGCAGCGGGTGGCTACGGAATGATGATCGGTCCGAAGGCCAAAAAATCCGAGCATGAGAAATTTAAAAAACTGGTCAAAAACAATCCCAGAAATTACATCGCTCAACCCACCTTATCACTTTCTACCGTGCCGACACTGACGAAGAAGGGCATCCAGCCAAGGCACGTTGATTTGCGGCCCTACAGTTTGTACGGGCAGTCTGTGGAAGTAATCCCCGGAGCGCTTTCCAGGGTAGCCCTACGAGAAGGTTCGCTGGTGGTCAATTCTTCACAAGGCGGAGGCAGTAAAGACACTTGGGTACTATTTGAAAAATAAAATCATATGTTAAGCAGAGTAGCAAGCACACTTTTTTGGTTAGGCAGGTACCTGGAACGAGCGGAGAATTATTCACGCTTTATTGACGTCAACTTCAACCTGTGCATGGATCTACCTCCAGGCATGAAAGAGCAATGGGACCCGCTGATCGCCGCAACCGGAGATCGGGAGCTCTATGTATCGAAACACAAGACTGACTTTCATAAGCAAAAGGCCATCCACTTCCTGGCGTTTGATGAAGACAATTTCAATTCCATCATTTCAACCGTAGCGCAGGCCAGGGAAAATGCCCGAATGGTACGGGAAACGATTCCAAAAGAGACGTGGGAGTCTTTGAACGACTTACATCACTATGTGCGGAATGCCCGAAAACGAAAAGTATGGGAAAAGGAGGATCCGCATACCTTTTTTGAATACGTTAAAAATCAAATACATACCCTCAACGGAATCGCCAGCAGCAATGCCCCACGGACCCAGGCCTGGTACTTCACCAAGATTGGAAAGCAGATTGAACGAGCAGACAAGACGTCCCGCATCCTGGATGTCAAGTACCATTACTTGCTGCCTTCGGTCGATGAAGTGGGCTCTCCTCTCGACTTTCTGCACTGGACCGCCCTACTTAAATCAGTCAGTGCGTTCAACGCCTATAAGTACCTGTATCAAAAGATTCAACCCGATCATATTGTGGAATACCTAATTCTAAACCGATACTTTCCCCGGTCCATTTTCTTTTGCCTGGTCGAAGTAGAATCAGCTCTTCGTGAAATCTCAGGATCAAAAAGAGGCTATTCCAATGCACCAGAAAAAGCCGTCGGCACCTTGCGTTCCAAGCTGGAGTACTCCGACGTTAACAGCATTTTGGAGTACGGACTGCATGAATTTCTAAATGAAGTGCAGATGGGACTGAATGACATTTCGAATGCGATATATGATCAATATTTCAAGATTCAGCCTAATTTCACACCTCAATCTCAAATTCAGGAATGACCTATTGCATTGGAATGCTTAACAAGGAAGGGATTGTGGGGATCGCCGATACCCGCATCACTTCAGGTAATGACACCACGGTTGCCAAGAAAATCTACTCGGTCCAGCGCACCAACCACGCTTTCTTCATCATGACTTCCGGGCTGCGATCCGTACGAGATAAAGCCATTACCTATTTCGGGGAGGTAATCGACTCCGAAGATCATCAATTTAAGAAGCTGCACCAGGCGGTCAACAAATTTGGAGAGCAGGTGAAACGCGTTTCGCGGGAAGACCGCGAAGAATTGGAGAAATCAGCCCTGAACTTCAACCTGCATGCCATTGTGGGCGGGCAACTTGAAGAGGATGCCGAACCTGAGCTGTTCCTGCTCTATCCCCAGGGCAATTGGATCAGGGTGGGAAAAGGTACGCCCTACGTGATCATCGGAAATAGTGGATTTGGAACCCCGGTCCTAAAAAGATCGTACAGCTTCGAATCATCCATGGATTTCAGCCTGAAGAGTGGTTTTCTGTCGTTTGATGCAACCCGGATCTCCGCCAATGATGTAGATTATCCTATTGACACCATCATCTTGCGAAACAATGAGTTTCGACTGAAAGAGAAGCGTTTTGAAGAAAAAGACCTGGGGCATATTTCTGATTTTTGGAACTCCAAGCTAAAAGAAGCGATCGGAAACCTGCCAACTGGTGCCTTAGAACTTGCGCTGGATCCTCTCCCGGCTACTCATGAGGTCTGATGCTGCTGGAGATTCAACACCGAACCCACTACACCTATGATCAGATCGTTCATCTGGAACCCCAGCATTTCTACTTTCTACCACTTCAAAGAAGTTATTTTAAAACACTTGAATTTCGACTAACCTCGAACCCGCTCCCCAGGCTCCAATCCCAACGGATCGACCTGGAGAACAATGCTTACTTTCAATGCTGGTATGACCAAGCACTGACCCGGTTAGAGATTGAAGTGTCCATGCGATTGGAAACGAATTCTTTCAACCCTTTTGACTTCTTGGAAGAGAGCGGCACGCCCCTCCCCACTGATCTGGCTCAAAGTCCTTTCTTGATTGATTCGGACATCGCCAAACCGCTGGAAGATTGGGCCAGACAATTTGCAGAATCGACCGGAAAGTCAATTTCTTTTTTAACTGCCATTTGTGCGGCCATTCACGAGGAGTGGAATCATCAGGCACGCTACGACGAAACACTGATGTCGCCAGAGGCATGCTTTGAGAAAAAGGAAGGCTCTTGCCGTGACCTCTCCTGGATGCTCATTGTCATGCTCAGAAGGTTAAATTTCCCGGCAAGATTTGTCAGCGGCTACAGTTTCAATCCCGAACTTGGCGACGGTCATGAATTGCACGCATGGGTTGAGGTATTTGTCCAGGGTGGTGGTTGGATTGGATTGGACCCCTCCAGCGGTCTGTTGACCACCGATTCTTACATCCCGGTTGCCACAAGCCATACACCCTCACACACACTTCCCGTTCAAGGCACCTTCAGAGGAAACGCGCAATCCACATTGGAGACGTCCGTTGAAATCACCATACACTGATGCGGTTATGAAAATTATCGTCATTGGAGGAGGAGCAGCTGGATTTTTCACGGCCATCAACATCGCGGAGAAAAGAGCAGAGGTTTCGATCACCATTTTAGAAAAATCGAATAAACTGCTGCAAAAAGTGAAGGTCTCCGGAGGTGGACGCTGCAACGTCACCAACGCTCGATCGAAGCCTTCAGAATTGGTGCCTTTCTATCCAAGAGGCCATAAAAAATTGCACGGGCTTTTCAAGCGTTTCACGACGCAAGACATGGAAACCTGGCTGGCAAGCCATCAGGTACAACTCAAAACCGAAGCGGATCTTCGAATGTTTCCAGTCACCGATTCATCCCAAACAATCATTGACTGTTTCCTTCGCCTGATAAAGAAACACCGCATCGAGGTGCAGACCCAGCAGCATTGGATTGACTTGCAGAGAAAAGATCAACGGTGGGAAGTTGCTACAAAAACAGATGTATACCTTGCAGATGCAGTGGTGCTTGCTACAGGGTCCTCTCCCACCTCCTGGAGCATCTTGAGAAAAGTAGGCCTTCAGACGACTGAAATTGTACCTTCACTGTTTACCTTCAACATCAAAGACGCCAGGATCCAGGGGCTGCAGGGCCTCAGTTTTCCTGAAGCATCGGTGAAAGTGGTCGGCACCAAGCTGGTCGAGTCTGGACCGATGCTCATCACCCACTGGGGACTGAGTGGGCCTGCAATTCTAAAACTTTCTTCCTGGGGGGCGTATGAACTCCACGGCCGCAACTATCATTTTGACGTATTAATTAATTTCATCGATGCTGAAAGTGAACAGGTAAGAAACCAGATCCAGCAATATAAAATCGAGCATCCGAGCAGAATTGTCATGAAGTATCCCCTGTTTGAACTCCCGAGGCGGTTTTGGGAACAATTGCTGCGCTTCATTGGAATTGGCGATACGACGCCGTACGGAGAATTGTCGAAAAAGCACCTCAACAAGCTGGTGGAAGAGCTCACCCAGGGAAAATATCCGGTAACGGGCAAAAGTACCTTCAAAGAAGAATTCGTCACTGCCGGAGGCGTCAGACTTACGGAAATCAACCTGGACACGTACGAAGCCAAACGCTTTCCCGGGCTCTACCTGGCAGGAGAAGTTCTTGACATCGACGCGCTCACGGGCGGATTCAACTTCCAGGCCTGCTGGAGTGCAGGCTGGGTGATTTCTGAACACCTGAAAGCGACCTCACAAATTTCCTCTTAAGACTACTTCGCCGGCGGGGCGGGTAATACCGCTTGCCAATGTGAGCATTTTGCTCTTGTCCAAAGACAAAATACCCTAAAATGGGTATTGTGTATGATAATCCAAGACAACTATTTTCGGCACATAGACATTACGATTCCGTCAAATGCAAGAAAAATAAGAGAAGTAGTAGATAACATGATAGAAACGATCAGCTGTACAATAGAAACGGTAACAAAAACAACAGAAACGATAGTAAAAACAGCAGAAACGATAGTAAAAACAGCAGAAACGATAGTAAAAACAGCAGAAACGCTAAGAATAACAATAGAAACGGTGAGATAAATAACAGAAACGCTCAATAACGAAATAGAAACGACAACAAAAACCATAGAAACGAATGAAAAAACAATAGAACGGTCCCAATAGAAGGATCGGAAAGCCAATTCCTACCATTCCATAGTAACTATTTAATATTTTTTATATGAAAAATCAGACGATCGATGCAAAGCTGCTCTTTGCACAAAACCTCATTGAGAATGGAAAGAATGTGGAATCAATCCTTTCTCAAATGAAAGACTACGGCTATGATGCCAAGACCATTGAAGAAGGTAGACTCCTACTGATACGCGCCAACGATCTGCAGGTCAGGCAGAAGGCGGAGTATGGGGAACAATTTGCTGCCACAGATGAGCTGAGTCTTGCACGAGCCAATGCCAACAAAGACTACATGAAACATGTCAAGCTGGCAAGGATCGCCCTTAAGGATAACCGGGGCGCTTTCGAAGCCCTCCAGCTAAATGGTGAGCGAAGACAGTCCATGTCGGGTTGGGTACAGCAAGCCAAGACTTTCTATGCCAACGCCCTTGACTCGGAAGAACTGCAGCACCTGCTCAGCAAGTTCACCATCACCCAACAGACGCTGGAGGCAGGAAGTAAAGCAATCGCCGAGGTAGAGCAAAAACTCAATAAGCAATTGAAAGAGAAGGGAGAAGCACAATCTGCCACCCTTGCCAGGGACGCAGCTTTTGACCAGTTGCAGGAATGGACCGCTCAATACATTGCCATCGCCAGGATTGCTTTGGAGAACGAACCGCAGCTGTTGGAAATACTCGGACTCATAGAGCCTAGCTGACAGATGAACGTGCATGTAAGAAGGGACCTGCCATCGGGCGGGTTCTTCCTTTTGCAATCAAAAATTACCCAATTTTAGGTATTTCATTTTAGGTATTCTTTGCGGAAATTGAGTAGCAAATCAACCTACTCGATTATGCTCATTTACAACTGTCACTCCCACCTTTTTACCGACAAGCACATCCCTACTAAATTTCTTCCTAAACCACTTATGTGGCTAGTTAGGAGAAAATGGGTTCGAAAATTTGCCAAAAAAATCATCCCGGGGAATCGGGACCTAATCCATCGCTATATGAACTTTGTACAGGTCACGCTAAACAGTGATCAGTCCGAGGTCCTCGATAAACTCAAAGGATATTATCCCAGTGGGGATGTTGACCAAACGAAGTTCATTATCCTGCCAATGGATATGGAACACATGTTGGCCGGAAAGGTGAAGGTGGACATTGATGAGCAACACAAGGAGCTGGACGACCTTGTGCAGGCAGGGGAACCCATCATTCCCTTCATCGGCACAGACCCCAGAAGAGAAAATATTGCAGACTTCGTGGAGAAATGGCACAAGCGCGGCTTTAGGGGAATCAAGCTCTATCCGCCCCTCGGATACTACCCCAATGATGACAGGCTTGACAAAGTTTATGAATACGCATCTAAACATAACCTGCCTGTGATGGCGCATTGCTCACGAGGTGGTGTGCACATCAAAAAGGTGACCAAGGCCATGCTCCGTGAACCCAACCCCCTCGGCCGGCCGGTCAAAAAGCAAAAAGCCAAGGAATTCTCGGACCTGTATACGGATCCAGCCAACTATGATTTACTAGCTGAGAAGTATCCAAAGGTAAATTTCTGCCTGGCACATTTTGGAGGTGGCGAGGAATGGGACAAATTCATGGAGGAACCGTGGAGTACCTCGACTCCGGACAGCGACAAGTCTTGGTTTTCTGTAATTATTGACCTGATCCGTAAACATGATAATATCTACACCGACATTTCATCTACGCTCTATCAGGGTGAAGGTCGAATTGATTTATTGAAATTAATTCTTGTAGATCCAAAGATCAGGAAACGGGTTCTTTTTGGTTCGGACTATTACATGATGGAGCGGGTGAAAACCCTGGAAAGAAAAAGGTCCATACAGATTAGAAGTCAGCTTGGTCAGGACTTGTTTTACCAGATCGCTTTTGAAAACCCCAAAGAATATTTAAACGAACAATAGCATGCCTAAACTCAAATCCATCAAAAACCCGAACATCCAACCCGACATTGTGGTGGATCTTCATTGCCATCCTTTTGCAAAACCCTATGGTCACAGCCATGGAAAAAAACGACTGCGACATTCAGCCAACGCGAAACAAAAAAACTCCGTGTGGTTTTATGACCCGCCCAATACGTTAGAGAAGCTGCTCAACAAACTTCCGGGTGGATTAACCAAGTTTACGCAGTCCGACATGACGACGCAGGTCCGTGGCCAAAATCGCGTGATCATGGCTTCTTTGTACCCGCTTGAAAAAGGATTCTTGATTAAAAATGGCAAGTCGGGGCCTATAAGAAATCTGCTTAATGACCTGGCAGCTGGTTTTTCGTACGCAAGAATGGAACACCTGCGAACCATGAAAGACTACTTCACTGACCTCGAAAACATGTACGAATTCTACAAAGCGCTCGACGGCAAGGAGGTGAATTCGGTAGGTGGCCGATATGCCTATCACCTGATCAATAACAGAGAAGAACTCGAGTCCATCCTGGAAGATGAGCAAGACCATGTGGCAGTAATTCTGACGATCGAAGGGGCCCAGGTGCTGAACACCGGGCTCGGTGAATATGTGGATGGATGGACCCTCAATAAAAAGGAAGTCCTTGAGAACATCCAAAAAATCAAAGCCTGGAACCATGTGCCTTTCTTCATGACGTTTGCGCACCATTTCAATAATGACCTGTGCGGTCATGCACCTAGCGTGAGTGGCATTGTGAAGAAGCTGACAGACCAAAGCACCAACCTGGATGTTGGCTTCCTTGATTTTGGTTACGAAGTACTGGATGCGCTGTTGAACACGAACGACAAGCGGATTTACATCGACATGAAGCACATGAGTGCGCAGAGTCGACTCGACTATTATGCCCACCTGGAAAAGGAATATGCCCACGATGACATTCCCCTAATTGTCAGTCACGGGGCTTGTACCGGGCTGCGAAGCCATTCGAACAGAACGCCAAGCAATGCCAAGACTTCCCGGTATTTAAAAAGTGACTCGATCAATTTCTACGATGAGGAATTGGTGGCCATCGCGAAGTCAAATGGAATCTTCGGAATCCAACTGGATGAACGACGAGTATCCAATAAGGCAGGCCTTCGGGATACCAATGGTGGAATTACCCGAAGACAAATCTTGTATCGACGAGCGAAATTGATTTGGAACAACATTCAGCACATTGCCGAAGTCCTGGATCAAAATGGGTTGTATCCCTGGGGAATTCAGTCCATCGGTTCAGACTTTGATGGCATCGTCAATCCCATCAATGGCTACTGGACGGCAGAAGACTACCAATACATGGACAATGCACTGATTCTCTACGCAGAGGAATACCTACGTAACTACGGCGGTGACTTGAAAAACAACGGAAATACCACTGCAGAAGAAATCGTAGATCGATTCATGGGTGGCAACGCCATGGATTTTATTGATCGGTATTTTCAGTGAGGCCAATAACAAAAAAAGGTCGCCTCTCGGCGACCTTACTCAACTAACCAATAATCACTACCTTATTTTACCGTGATGCTGTATTGAGGCGTTGGATTCAAAGGGCAGAAGTACACGTACTCCCCTGCTTCCAAGACCACTTGATTTGATTGTGCCGTTTCGCCATCTTCAATGGTACTCTTTAGGTACGCACTGGAAATGTGATTGGCTTGATCTGTTTTCCCTTTTGGTGCAATCACAAACCCCACTTTATGATCGACCCCTTCATTAGCTACCTCAAAAACGTACGCTTTACCTGCTTCCAGCGTCAGTTCGGTTTGCTCAAACGCTCCTGGAGTTTGTGAAAGGTTGACCGTTTCAGGTTCCTGCGCATTGACAACGATAGCTGCTACCAAAGTGAATGCTACAACTATGGATTTTAGATTTTTCATGTTATTTCTTCGATTCAGTTTTTACAATTAAGCGACAGCTACTTCTTCCAATGCAGGTGCTGCAGGGAAGTCCACTGCAAATCCGCCAATCCCGTGTAAGAAATTACTGACTACTTTATCTCCAATCACAATAATGATGTCGACGATGTTTTCTTTCGTATACCCCGCATCAAGCAAGTTGTCGATGGTTTCCTGTGAAGGCTTTCCTCGATTGATGGTCGTTTCTTTAGCGAACTTTACTAAGGCATCGATTTTGGAATCGAAGGACGCAGAACCACCTCTCAACTCAAGTACTTGCTCATCAGAAAAGCCATTCATCTTTCCAAGTACTGTATGTGCCGCCTGGCAATATTCACAATCATTCACCTGGCTGACGACCAGATTAATTACTTCTCTTTCTTTAGCTTTTAATGAGCTTTTTCTATTTTGAAAAGCCAGGTAATCCGCAAGTGCCGTATCACTATGTGCGAACGCTGCGTAAAGGTTGGGTACGAATCCTAAGTTTGAATTAAGGTTGTCGAAGATCTGCTGATTATTTGCAGAAACTTCTTCTCGGGTTGGGACATTTAAATTTTCCATGATGTTTAACGTTTTATGTTTTTTGTTTTTAAAATTCTTTGATACATAGAACGCGGGTTCATTGCGGCAGGATAGTGTCATTACTTCCCGAAGCCTTGTCAATTATTCCTGAATGGAAGGATCACAAGAAAAATGAGTCTCAGCTCAACCTCCGATGAGCGCCTTCTACAAATTTTCACAGAGTGTGCGCAGTGAAAAATAAACATCACTCAATCATTTAGGATCTCAAATGTTAATGGTATATTATCATCTGATAACATGGACTTTCGAATTCTTATTCAAACTGCACTCATCATAACAGGTCTCATGGGCCTTCAATTGCTAGCGTTAGGCCAGAGCCGTACACCTGCGCAAATTGATGCAGCAATAGAAGAATCCAGAAAGCTGCTAAGCACCAACCCGGACTCCGGCAGGGTGCTCAGTATGAAGGCCTTGAAGGAATCCAGGGCCATAGCTTATACCTCAGGAGAAATCCAAAGCCTGAAAGGGATTGGAATTTTTCATTTCTATCGCGGAAATTATGATAGCACAACGTACTACTGGAAGGAATGCCTGAGGTTGGCTGAAGAAACCCGCGATGAAGAACAAATAACAGCAGCCATCAATAACCTGGCAATCGTATATCAGGAAACAGATCAATACCTTAAAGCACTTCGTTTTAGTGAGAAATCATTGAAACGTCGCCTCGATCAGAAAGACAGCGCCGGCATCGGAAGCTCTCTAAATAATATTGGTCTTATTTATCATGAAGCAAACATGAATGATAAGGCGATTGAGTTTCACTCCAAAGCACTTGCCATTCGATTGGCATATGGGGATCATAAAGGAATCTACAAAAGCTTCCTCAATCTTGGCATTGCATACATGGAGTTAGATCAATTTGATACTGCTCAGGTTCTCATTGAACGTACACTCAAAAATGACAAAGAGACTAACCATACCTGGGGAGTTGCCAATGCGATGCGAAACTTGGGCATGATCTATCAAGAGACCGACAGACTAAATGAAGCAATGCGCTACTACGATTCTTCTTTGGTTCTTGCTCAGCAAGTAAAAGATGCCCAACTAGTCTTAAGAAATCATGTCTCCTTGGCACAAATCAGCAACGCACTTTCAGACCGCGATAATGTCAACAAGTACCTACGTCAAGTCAGCTCCACCATTGAGAACGGTGATCTGAAGACGCAAATTGCTTACTATGAGATTTTGGCAAACCAGCTTGCCGTGTCCGGAAATTATAAGGAGTCCTCGAATTCATGGAATAAACATAAGGTACTGAAAGACTCATTGATCAGGTTGAGCAATGAGAACAATGTAAAGGAAACCGAGATCCAATTGTACTATGAGCTACAGGAGGCTGAGCTAAGGTTAGCGAATGAAAAAGAACAGTTTTACTTAAAGAAGGAGATTGAATACAAAAGAAAAACCAACATCATCCTGGGCTCCTTACTTGCTTTTACGTTGCTTCTGCTCTTTCTCATTTTGAGAAACTATCGGCTACTTAGAAAAAAGAATGTATAACTTGAAGAAAATGACTCTACGATCCATAATCTTCTGGACAAGCAGAATCGATTGCTTGCTAAAAAAAGCTCAGAATTGCTAACTTCTAAAGAGGTAATCAATCGTTTCGCATTCCTCAATTCACATGAACTAAGATCACCTATTGCCAAGATTATGGGCATTCTTAATATCTATGAAGCGGACGAAATCAAAGATGAAGATTTTACCAGCTTATTGTCCGACAGTATTAGAGAAGTAGAGTTGGTGGTCAGAAAAATTGGCCAGGAACTCCGAAGTAATAACAGTTAAACTTTCGTTTTTCTATGTTCCTCACGGAATTGAGTGGGTGAAAGCATCAAGCTCTTCTTGAAGAAGCGGCTGAAATTCGGAATATCAGAAAACCCCAACTCATATGCGATCTCCTTTGCGGTCTTGTCAGTATAAAGCAGCAAACGCTTTGCTTCCAGAATGATTCGGTTGTGAATGATCTCAAGCGGGGAGTGCTCACTATACTTCGTAAATAGATTTGAGATGGTTTTAGAAGATTTGTGCAAGAGATCTGCGTAATCCTGAACCTGATGCAACTGTT
>CAZQDI010000098.1:0-14446 GCA_964591785.1 uncultured Roseivirgaceae bacterium | reverse complement strand
AGTCATAGTTTTTAAGTTAAGCGGAAAACTCTTAGTACAAAAATGTCACTTTTTAAATTACCAATCATCACCAATATTAAGGAAGATGAAAGTTTTTGCTTAAAATTTTATTGTAAAATATCAAAAAAATGTAATTCTGTCAATGAAACGATTCTGAATGAGTAAGTTGTATTACCATTCACAAACGAGGAAAAGAGGGTCGATTTAGAAGTTCATGAGTCATCCATGATAGGGAATCAAGCACTACTTCTAAAAGAAATCCAGAGGTTTAGGTTAATTGTTCCTGTTTCGCTTTAGCGATCTAATAAATTGATTCCAGGCGAAAGGATTAAGTAGTGGAATGCCCGGTGGTGAATACCTGTTTGTGTACGCCTGGCGCTGCAGATTAATCATGTACTGGGCATTGGCATTAGGGGAGGCAGGCAAGTTGAAGTAAGCTTCACGCATGTATTCGCTGTTAAGCCATTGATAAATATTTGCGTACTCCCTTTGATGAGGAAGTTCCATCGTAATAATTGCCTCCTTAAACATACTTTCAGTCGGATACTGCGTAATTTCAACTTCTTCCAGAAATGCGATGTCCTCTTCCAGCGTAACTATGATCCTAAGGCTCGATTCTTTTTTATGTTCAGGAACCACATAATAGGTCCGTTTAAAACCAACAGCGCTGAAAATTACGCTATCACCTTCCAATACCGGCATTGAGAAAAAACCATAAGGGTTTGTCGTCGTTCCACGCCCCGACTTCGGAATGTAAACATGCGTCCCAGGGACAACAGAACTGCTGTCCATATCAAAAATCACCCCTGTAAATTGAATGACATCTTTGTGAGGCTTTTCTTGTGAAAGCAAAACCGCGGAGGTGAGGAGTATGAACGTAAGTGCAAGAAGTTGTCTCAAAATGTCTTTCTTTCCTATGTAAAACGATTTAAGGCAGAAAAGTTTAACTTCCGTAAAAGTAGCGAAAAATGAGGCTCAAAAACTTTAACCTGACATATGGCACTCAGATTTTTAAATCTTTCGCAGATGAATCCAGAACCCGAATCCTCCATTTGCTTTATCGCAAGGAAGAATTATGTATTTCTGACCTTGAATCGATCCTAGACTTTACGCAAACGAAGACTTCTCGCCATATTACCTACCTGAAGAATGCCGGCTTGGTTACTTTTAGAAAGTATGACCAATGGGTCTTCTACAGCATAAAGGAAGAGGGCTATGACATGGTAAGCCAAATATTTGAATTTCTAAGTAAGGACACACTCCTGCGGAAGGATCTCGAAGTTTACAACACGATGAATGCCAATTTAGCCTTAGCCAAAAACAAAATTGAAGCCAAAAATTATCGTAATTGAAAGATGTAAAACACCTATTCTTTGATCTTGATCATACACTATGGGATTATGACAGAAGTTCTCAGGAAACGCTGCTAGCTATTTACGACGAGCATCAATTGGTTCATTCAGATGTTTCAGCAAAAGAATTTTTAGATACCTTCTACAAAATCAACAATCACCTATGGCACTTATACAATCATGGCGAGATTGATCGTGAATACATCAAAAAAAATCGGTTCGCTGAGATTTTTAATCAGCTGGGTGTCGATCCCGAGAGATCTGCTCAGGCTTCGCACTACTTTCTCCATCACTGCTCAACCAAGCCCTACCTGATTGACCATGCCAAAGCCGCGTTAGACTACCTTAAGGAAAGATACAGACTGCATATCATAACCAATGGGTTCACCGACTCACAAAGAAACAAGCTCACCTATTCTGGGATCGAAGGCTATTTCGAGATTGTAGTTACGTCAGAAAGCATTGGGGCTAAGAAACCTTCCCCCGAAATTTTCATTCATTCCTTAGCGGAGGCCGGAGCTCAAGTCACAGAGAGTGTAATGATTGGAGATAATCCAACAACCGACATTTCGGGAGCAAAAGAGGTAGGAATGACTTCCGTGTTATTTGATCCAACCGGTCAAAAAAAATCAGTTGCAGACTTTGAAATTCAATCTCTTCTGGAGCTAATTAAACTCTTCTAAATAGCATCGGCAATTGCACAACCTAATCGCGTATTCTTTTAGATTTGCAGTTCTATTATTTTAACCCTGAAAACAATGCCCAAAGGAAATTTTTTTGTCCCAACACCCGTCAATGAACCAGTTCTAAACTACGCACCAGGTTCAAGCGAGAAAGAAGAGCTTTTAGCGAAATACAAAGAAATGTACGGGGAAACGATCGAAGCACCCATGTACATTGGAAGTGATAAAGTGCACACCTCCAACAAAATTGCAATGACATGTCCTCATGATCACCAGCATGTACTGGGATATTTTTCAGAGGGTGATGCTTCTCATGTGCAAGCTGCTATCAGTGCCGCATTGGAAGCCAAAGAAGCTTGGGAAAATATCACTTGGGAGAACCGAGCAAGTATCTTTTTAAAGGCCGCTGATTTACTTGCTGGACCCTATCGAGCAAAGATCAACGCCGCGACCATGCTAGGTCAAGGCAAGAATGCACACCAGGCTGAAATCGACGCTGCTTGTGAATTCATCGATTTTCTTCGATTTAACGTTTCCTTCATGCAGGAAATGTATATGGAACAACCAGACTCCTCCGAGGGGATCTGGAATAGAATGGAGTATCGACCACTCGAAGGATTTGTGTTCGCCATTACACCATTCAATTTTACCGCCATTTCCGGCAATCTTCCAGCAGCCCCTGCCATGCTTGGAAATACAGTAGTATGGAAGCCAAACTATACCCAAGTGTATTCGGCGCAGGTGATTATGGAAGTCTTTAAAAAAGCGGGTCTGCCTGACGGGGTGATCAATCTGATCTACGTAGATGGTCCAATTGCCGGAGATATCGTATTTAAGCATCCTGATTTTGCAGCTTTGCATTTCACTGGAAGCACTGCTGTGTTCAAGACACTTTGGAAAACCATCGGTGCGAACCTGGACCATTATAAATCCTATCCTCGAATCGTTGGTGAGACAGGTGGGAAAGATTTTGTAGTAGCACATAAATCGGCTGATGCAAAAGAAGTGGCAACCGGTCTCGTCAGAGGTGCTTTTGAATTCCAGGGTCAAAAGTGCAGTGCTGCCTCAAGAGCTTACATCCCTTCCAACTTATGGGAAGATGTCAAGAAACACATCATTGATGATTTAGCATCCATAAAAATGGGTCCGCCGGAGGACTTTGGAAATTTTGTAAACGCTGTGATCGACGAGCGCTCATTTAATAAAATCACCGGGTACATTGATCAGGCTAAAAAAGACGCTGATGTCACACTAATTGCAGGTGGTAATTATGATGGATCGAAAGGATGGTTCGTCGAGCCTACCGTATTTGAAGCGACAGATCCGAAGTATCGCACCATGTGTGAGGAGATTTTTGGCCCTGTGCTGACGATCCATGTGTATGATGAAAATAAATTTGAAGCGACGCTGGAGCTGGTAGACGAAACTTCGCCCTATGCGCTCACTGGAGCAATATTTAGTAAAGATCGCTATGCTGTTGATCTTGCGACAAGGAAACTACGAAATGCTGCTGGTAATTTTTATATTAATGATAAGCCAACGGGTGCGGTCGTAGGTCAGCAACCTTTTGGTGGTGCAAGGGGTTCTGGAACCAATGACAAGGCCGGTGCCATGATGAATCTGCTTCGTTGGGTGAGTGCAAGAACGATCAAAGAAACTTTTGTCTCACCAACCGATTACCGATACCCTTTCTTAGGATGAACAAGTTAAGACCATTTCACTTGGCTGTTCCTGTCAAACATCTCGCTTCTGCAAGAAAGTTCTATCGGGATGTGATGGGTTTTGACGAAGGAAGATCGTCGGATAAGTGGGTGGACTTTAATTTCTATGGCCATCAATTTGTTATACATGAGGTAGAGGTGCCAGCGGCGTCTGAAAGTAACCCCGTAGATGGTCATGATGTCCCTGTTCCACACTTTGGAGTAGTTTTAGACTGGGAAGACTGGGAAAACCTGCGAGACCGATTGGTGCAACTTAAAACCTCTTTTGTCATTGAACCTTATGTTCGATTCCAAGGAGAAATTGGGGAGCAAGCCACCATGTTTTTTCATGATCCTTCTGGGAATGCTTTGGAATTTAAGGCCTTCAAAAATGATGATCAGATTTTTTCGAAATGAAACATTCCTACCTGGGCTCTGCTGCATTAAGTGATTTTTTTGCGTTGCATTAGACACTAATTTTCATTTTAATTAACGCAACTGTGTTGCAATTTAAAGACAGACTGAGTAATTCTGTATTGCTTTGAATAGGAACACGAAAGATATTATTTGGACAGGAATCATCATCTTGGTGGGGGTGTTGGCTTACGTCCTATTCAATGTGGAGGAAAATGATGAGAATAAGAGATTAGCAGAGGCACTTTCCATTGATTATTGGGAAATGTTTGCCGAGATCAAAAAAGAACGAAAATACATTGAGGAGGCGAGTGCATACTATCGGATTCCCGTGTTCACCCCTGAGCTAGTTGATCTCTCAGGTCAAGAGGTGACACTTAGCGGCTACTTCCTCCCCTATTCTAAAGTAGATTCGGTAATCATCATCTCAAGATATCCAAATGCGAGTTGCTTCTTTTGTGGATTGGCAGGTATTGAATCCGTTGCGATGGTCGAATTGGGAAAAACAATGAAACAATTTCGAACAGATCAAAAGCTAGTGGTACGAGGCAATCTCCTACTGAATTCAACGGATGTCAAAAAGCTTGCTTTTGTAATATCTAAAGCATCGGTGGAGGAGCTGTAAGAAAGACCATTCATCATAATAATTGACAATTGCAGTGAATTTATTGATGGCTGAATTTAATTTGTCTTCGCCTTAGACGCCAATCAGCCTGTAACCTCTGAATGGTAAACCAGTACTTGGACTAACTTTTAATAATACCCATGAAAAATCTATTCTTTACTTCTATTCTTCTCTTCGCAACCTTTGCGGAATTAGATGCCCAAATTAATGCAAGGATGTTTCGAGAACCAGATGTCTCAGAGACAACCATTGTGTTTGTATATGCCGGAGATATTTGGACAGTCCCCAAACAAGGAGGCCTGGCCACGAAGCTCAGCTCCCCAGCTGGTGAAGAAAAATTTCCAAAATTTTCACCTGATGGAAGTCATATCGCTTTTACGGCCAACTATGATGGAAATTGGGATGTTTATCTCATCCCTACCACAGGTGGAGTTCCTACCAGATTAACTATGCATGGTGGTTTCGATCAGGTAATCGATTGGCATCCTGACGGGTCGAAGGTACTATTTGCTTCTTCCAGAGAGAGTGGTCGTCAGAGATTTACTCAGTTCTTTGAAATAGGGGTTGAAGGCGGTCTTCCAAAAAAACTGTCGTTACCTTACGGTAGCCTTGGATCCTACTCCTCAGATGGAAGCAAACTAGCATTCAATTTTAAGTCCAGAATCAATCGAACCTGGAAGAGATACAAAGGAGGTTGGGCTCCCGATATATGGACGTATGATCTGGCAACCAATACTTCTGTAAATATCACCAATAACGCTTCCAGTGATGAGTTTCCGATGTGGGTAGGAGATAAAATCTTCTATAGCTCAGACAATGGTCCCAATGCCAGATACAACCTTTGGATGTATGATACTGATTCAGGTACAAACAGTCAAATAACAAGCTACACTGAATATGATATCCACTACCCTTCAGCCGGACCGACTGATATTGTGTATGAGAATGAAGGCAAATTATACGTCATGGACATCAACTCTCAGGAGTCCCAGGAAGTGTCGGTGGAAGTAGTTACCGATCAGCTGTCACTGGCCGCAAAAAGGGTGAATGCTAATATGTCCTGGTTCGATGTCTCTCCAGATGGAAAGAGATTAATTATTTCGGCTCGAGGAGATGTTTTTTCCGTACCGGCAGAACACGGGGTGACCCGAAACCTGACCAGTTCTGACGATGCCAACGATCGCACACCTTCATGGTCGCCCGATGGGAAAAAAATAGCTTTTTGGAGCGATGCCTCCGGGGAGTATCAGTTGACCGTCTACCATGTGGAAAATGGCAATACAGACCAATTGTCTAGTTACAGTTCCGGATTCAAATATGCCCTTTTTTGGTCACCGGATAGTGAAAAGGTGGCATTTGTAAATCAAGCGATGGAGATGAATTATTTTGATCTTCCTACGAGACAAACGATCAAAATTGATCAAGGACTCTACTTATTTCATGGTGGCTTGAGCAATTATTCCTTCTCCTGGTCCTCAGACAGCAAATGGATTGCTTATGCAAAAGACAATGTGAATCGTAACTCGTCGATACATCTTTTCAATACGGAAACCAAGGTGAGTACCAGAGTAACAAGTGAATTCTATCACGACTTTTCACCGACTTTCGACCCCGACAATAATTATCTGTTTTTTCTGACAAATCGAAGCATTCGCCCCTTGTATTCTGACATGGATAACACCTTTATCTACCCGAACAGTACGATGATTGCCGCTGTCCCGCTCACGTCAGCCGCAGACCACCTGCTTGCTCCGAAAAATGATGAGGTAGAGATTAAATCGGAACAAAAGGAAGAGCAAGAACCTAAGAAGAATCAAAAGAAAAAGAAGGAAGATCCACCTGCAGACACTTCTGTGAAAATAGATCTGGGTGGTTTTGAGAATCGAATCATTTTGCTTCCAGTCGATGGTGGTAACTATGGAGGGCTTGAAGCAGTGGCTGGCAAAGTTGTTTTTATGCATTACCCGAACACCGGTTCTGCCAGCCGATCATCTTCACTGGACTACTATGACATTGAAGACCGTGAGGTGAAAACCATCATGAACAATGTAAATGGTTTTGAAATAGCTGCAAATGGTGAAAAAGTAGCGGTATCTAGTGGTGGTCGAGTGGCAGTGGTAGGCATAGGGGAAGGTAAAAGTATGGACAAGAACGTCGACATGTCGAAAGCTTCGATGGTCATCAACCCCATGAATGAATGGAAGCAGATCTTTAGAGAATCGTGGAGGCTTCAGCGGGATTACTTCTACGATGCTGATATGCATGGACTCGACTGGGAAGCGGTGGGGGATCAGTATGAGAAGCTAATAGAACAATGCGTCACCAGATGGGACGTAAACTTTGTTCTGGGAGAATTGATCGGAGAACTAAACGCTTCACATACCTATAGAGGTGGAGGTGATTTGGAAAGCAGCTCCAACGTAAATGTGGGATACTTGGGTATCGATTGGAAGCAGAGTAACGGGGCCTACCAAGTAGGTCGAATCATCCGGGGGGCAGCTTGGGATGCCGAAGTAAAATCACCACTCGAGGAAGTTGGAGTCAATGTAAAAGTCGGGGATTACATTTTGGAAGTAAATGGTCTTCCTTTGAGTACATCGGAGAGTCCATACGCCGCATTTCAGGGAATGGCAGGTGAGACTGTGGAACTGACAGTCAATAGCACTTCATCAATGGCTAATGCACGGAAAGTGCTGGTTAAAACCCTGAGAAGTGAGGCACGTCTCCGTCATCTTGAGTGGATCGAGATGAACCGTAAGAAAGTGGAAGAAGAAACAGGAGGGAGAGCTGGTTACATCTACGTGCGAAGTACAGGAATTGATGGTCAAAATGAACTGATCAGACAATTTGCTGGGCAATTGCATAAGGATGCGTTAATCATCGACGAGCGGTTTAATAGTGGCGGACAGATCCCGGATCGCTTCATTGAAATGCTTAACCGAAAGCCATTGGCCTACTGGGCGGTCAGAGATGGAGAAACCTGGTCATGGCCTCCAAGCGGCAATTTTGGTCCAAAAGTGATGCTGATCAATGGTTGGAGTGGATCAGGTGGAGATGCCTTTCCTGATTATTTTAGAAAGACCGGGTTGGGACCGCTCATTGGAACTAGGACCTGGGGAGGCCTGATAGGGATTTCTGGTGCGCCTTCATTAATTGATGGCGGAGCAGTTACGGTACCAACTTTTAGGATGTATGATCCAGATGGAGAATGGTTCAAAGAAGGACATGGGGTGGATCCTGATGTAGAGGTCAAAGAGAACCCCGGACAACTGTCACAAGGAGTGGATGCCCAGCTGCTAAAAGCAATTGAATACATCAACCAACAGTTGGAATCCTATCGAGGTAAACCGAATCCTCCTTCCAAGGAAAAGAGATAAGAATGCAAAAGAGGCTTTTAAATAGAGCCTCTTTTTTATTCCTACTATGAACTACTTAATTTCGATGCAACTAAAACTTAATCAAACCTAGATACCATGATCAATCGATTGCCTCATCCGTCTCTCTGCCTTGGGCTATTAGCACTAGTTTTTGCAAGCTGCTCCTCCTCTAATTCGGGCGAAACAGTAAAAGAGAGTGAAGAAGAACTGGTTAAACGAGCACTGGAAATCCATGATCGAGTCTTAACGGTGGATACGCATGCAGATACGCCACTTCGAATGATCGAACCCGGTTTCGATATGGCAGAACGACACGATCCAAATGAAACAGGTTCGAAAGTGGACTACCCCAGAATGAAAGAGGGTGGATTGGATGCTATTTTCTTTGCCACGTTCGTACGTCAGGATATTCGTGACGATGACGGCAATACCAGAGCCAAGGAACTATGTCTGCAGATGATTGATTCGGTGGTAGCTTCCACCGAGAAGAATTCGGATGTTGTTGGACTAGCGCTTGATCCTCAGGATGCCTATGACTTGGAGAAGGAAGGAAAAAGAGCAATCTACATTGGAATAGAAAATGGTTACCCAATCGGGTCGGACCTGTCCAATGTGGAATTGTACTATAACAAAGGAATCCGATACATTACCTTGGTTCACTCCTCAAATAACGATCTTGCCGATTCTGCAACAGATTCTGATGGACCGGAGCATGGTGGGATTAGTGCATTTGGTGCTGAGGTGGTCAAAGAAATGAATCGCCTTGGGATCATGGTTGATGTTTCACATGGAAATGACAGTGTTTTTTATGATGCAATCGCCTTATCGAAGGCTCCAATCATAGCCAGTCATTCAAACGCAAGAAGTGTTACGGATCATAAGCGGAATATGACTGATGAGATGTTGAAGCTCATGGCTGAGAATGGGGGGGTTGTTCAACTTACGATGCTTTCCAATTACTTAAGAGTAGCTCCCGATAACCCCGAAAGAGACTCAGCAGTGGCTGCATTGCGGGCGAGTATGAAACCTGTGGATGAAATGACCCAGGAAGAGCGTGATGCAATGAGACAAGCTTTTAATGAAATAGATGAACAATATCCGGTGCCGTCGGCAAATGTTAAACACGTAGTGGACCACATCGACCACATTGTGTCTGTAGCGGGAATCGACCATGTAGGCATTGGCTGCGATTTTGATGGAGGTGGCGGCATCGATGGAATTTTTGATGCTAGTGAGGTCATGAATATCACGATTGAGCTCGTCAGAAGGGGATACAGTGAAGCGGAAATTGAGAAAATCTGGGGAGGCAACCTAATTCGGGTCTTTAAGGAAGTCCAGAAGGTGGCCGAGCAAATACAAGCAGAAGGCGTATCCTGAGTTTGTTATTTAAGATGGGATTGAGGCTGTTCTTATTGCTAGTCTTTTCGGGACAGTTTGTATCTGCAGCCAATCATCCGCTTAGACTTTCCCTATGTGAGATTGAATACCTGGATGCTGAGCAACTTTTGACCATCAACTTGAAGCTGTTCTTGACAGATGTCAATGAAGCCTTGGTTTTTGATCCTAACAGTGAGGAACTCGCATTTTGTCAACCCAATGAGCCTGAGAAGGCCAACCAACTGTTATTGGATTACCTAAGTAAGTTCTTTTACGTAAAGGCAAATGGACAAACTATTGATCTGGCTATTAAAAGCAAAAAGTTGAGTGGAGAAGGCGAAAACATCGCTCTTGGAATCTTTTTTGAGTCGGAACATCCATCCCCTCTCCAAACTTTAGAGATTAAAAATGCCGTCTTCACAGATTTGTTTTTTGACCAGAATAATATTGTTTATGTGCACGTTGGTGGAGAGTCTAAAAGCTTAATGCTAAATAAGAAGACTTCCACCCATCAACTGACCTTTTAGTATGCACCCTTTTCCATTTTACCTACAACTGGGCTTTGAGCATATTTCTAACCTTGCTGGTTACGATCACATACTTTTTTTGATTGCCCTTTGTGCAGTTTATAAGATCGAGCAATGGAAGAAAATTCTCATTTTGGTTACCGCCTTCACGATTGGTCATAGTGTGACATTGGTTATTGCTTCCATTGGTGGGTTCGCCATCCCTTCAAGTATCATCAAATTCTTGATTCCCACCACGATTTTTGTAACAGCGATACACAATGTGGTGGCCAGGCAATCAGCTGGGGAATCATCAAACATGGGTCGAAACTATGCGATGGCATTATTTTTTGGACTAATTCATGGCATGGATTTTTCCAATTACTTCAGGGCCCTGCTCTTTGGTGACTCGTCAATTGTGGTGCCTTTACTCGGTTTTAATATTGGCATTGAGCTTGGCCAGCTATTGGTTGTGTTATTTATTGTGGGTATTGCATTCTTATTTCTCCATCTGATTAAAGTAAGCCACCGGGAGTGGAATGTGTTCATTTCTGGAGCTGCGGCAGGAATGTCACTGATTTCGATGTTTGAGAATAAGTTTTGGTGACCTTATTTTAGTACTTTACCTGTTATTTCAATTCAAAAGCCTACAAGACGATGCGTATTCTAGCGACTTTTTTTCTCTCCATTCTTATTCTCAGTGGATTTATTGGATCTTCTCCATCCATTGAGCGGTCAGCCATCAAAGCAGATGTGGACTATTTAGTGGATTTGTACAAGACCATCCACCAAAACCCTGAAATTTCTTTGCAAGAAAAAGAGACCTCCAAGTCGCTGGCCAATGAGCTAAGAAAGGTTGGTTTCGAGGTAACGGAAAATTTTGGAGGGTATGGTATTGTGGGAATTTTGGAGAACGGAGAAGGTCCGACCATCTTGTATCGCACCGACATGGATGCGCTTCCAATGTACGAAAAAACAGGACTACCCTACGCCAGTGAAGTTGAAATCCCTTACAATGGGGGTACCGTTGGAACCATGCATTCTTGCGGGCATGATATTCATATGACGAACTGGGTGGGGACAGCCAGGTATATGTCTAAGATAAAAGATCAGTGGAAAGGCACCTTAATGTTCATTGGTCAGCCCGCTGAAGAGATTGGTGCTGGGGCACGGGCCATGCTTCAGGAAGGTCTTTATGAAAAGTTTGGAGTGCCCGACTATGGAATTGGACTTCATAGCAGCCCAACACTGCCGGCAGGCACTATTGGCCTCTCCGATGGCTATACCATGGCCAATGCAGAATTTGCAGACATCAAAGTGTTCGGGATAGGAGCACACGGAGCTTCTCCACATATGTCCATTGATCCGGTGGTGGTAGCATCTATGATCATCATGGATTTGCAAACGATCGTGAGTAGAAACGTTAAACCTGTGGATGATGTCGTGATAACCGTGGGGGCCATCAAGGGCGGTACTAAGCACAATATCATTCCGGACGAAGTGTTACTGCAATTGACCATTAGGACCTTTTCCGAAGAGGTCCGACAGTATGTCCACAAAAGGATAGAAGAGGTATCGCGAGGAGTGGCCATTGCGGCAGGCTTGCCGGAGGATAAAATGCCCGCAGTAAGCTTTTCAGATGCTTTTACTCCCGCGAACTACAACGATCCTGAGCTTACAAAAGCAATGCGAATATCTGCCTCCAAGGTTATCGAGCCTGCATTTGTGATGGAAGAGGAGCCTCAGATGGTTGGAGAAGATTTTGCAATGTATGGTAAAACATCACATGACGTGCCCACGGTCTTATTTTGGCTAGGTACAGTTCCGGCTCATCGCATAGAATCTGGAGATTTGCCAGGGCTACATTCCCCATTTTATTATCCTGACCCTGCGAAATCTTTAGAGACAGGAGTGGCAGTAGTCAGCCAGTCGATGTTAGATCTACTCAATCCGTAAAAGGTTACTGCTTAAAACTGCAACTGGTATTATCCATGGTGAGTCGGAAGAATTGTGGTTTTTTGCCCAGCACTTTCACCACATTGCTTTGATCCGGAAAAAGCTCCATCAAATAGGTTGCTGTGAGATGAAAAGAATCCCATTTTGCGTGTTCATTCAATAAGAACGTAAACCAGTAACTATCTCCTTCCAGTTTGGATTCAGTCAAAGAAAACGGAACATTTTGACTGTTTATTTCCAGCTGAACCTTCTTTTGAAAATAGGCTTCAATGGCAGCTCTGTTTTGTGTTGGAAAGGAAATATTACTTGAGGGCGATATGGATGTTGCGTCGTTCCGTATTGCATCCTGCAGGTCATTGATAAAAACTTTTACCTTCATTTCCTGAGGGTCAATTTCTAGCACGGAAATATAAATGCCGTGGTCGAGGCGTGCGACTGGCAGCGATAAAAATAGGAAACAAAGAAAGACAGGTTGACCCAAGAATGCCATATGACACTTGAAGATAAACAGTTTACAAGAAAGACCAAATGTGCTGTTTTTTGATCAGCCAGTTGTTTCCAGTTGACTGAGTTTATTCATCTTCTCAATTAAATCTCCAGTAATAGCGACCACCGCTGGTTTTGGAATGCCATCCTGATCAAATGGCCATTTGCTCGTAGGATCATTAAGATCTTTCGTTTGCTCACCCGGATGTTGAACACTCAAAAACAGTGTTTTACCATCAGGTGAAAACCAGGGTCCGGTAAGCTCAGCATCTTTGGGTGCTGAAACTACGCGAATCACTTTTCCTGCATCTTCCCCATACCTGGGTACCACAAAGAGGCTGTTATTCTTAAAAGGCATATAAGGGCCTTCCTCATTGTTCATCAAGCTTCCGGACATGTCCGAGGTGATCCACAAATTTCCCGACAGGTCAAAAGCGAGGTTGTCCGGGCAAGAGAAACCATTTTCCTCTCCTCCGGCCAGGTAAGTGGTGGCTTTGAAGGTCAGAGAGTCAAATGCTCCATCGGTTTCTTCGATTTTTAGAATCGATCCATGGTGATCTCCTTTGTTGGAGTTGTTGGTCAGTGACACCAATACATTTCCGGTGACCGGATCAATTTCAATATCTTCTGGTCGATTGAGTTCGGTAGCTCCAAGCATTTTGGCGGCTTCTCTGACCCTGATCAACACCTCGGTTTGATTCTTGAATCGCTCTTGAAGTGCAGGCTGACTTTCCCAGTCCAAAGATAACCATTTGCCATTGACTGTATCTGCCACATACAGCGTTCCTTCTTTGAGAGAACCGGGGGCGGAGGAAACAAACTTATACAGGTGTTCATCCTTTTTATCATCTCCCGAATAGGCCACGACTCGCTTATCGTTCATTTCATAGACCGTACAACATTCGTGAGCAAATCTTCCAAGTGCCACATGCTTTTGTGCAGAACCATCTTTCGGATTAACCTCTACCACCCAACCATAGTGCTCTGAGGGGTAATTGTAGTACCGTTCCCATCCATAGTTACTCGGCACTTTGGTAGCTACATTATCCTGGTCATAGAGGGTCTCACCATAAAATTGATCATAATTTTCTTCACAGGTCAGAAAGGTCTTCCAGGGAGTGATCCCGCCTGAGCAATTGCTGTGGGTGCCAATTACAGTGGTTTTACCCTCAATGGGGGTGTCCCAATTAAGTTTGATCGGGGTCTTGGCTGTAATTCGTCGATTGTGCGGGTCGTTTTTGACTACGTTCCAAGCTCCATTTTCTTCCCGAATTCGGACGATACTACCCCCGACATTATACATTTCTTTATCTACCTGTTCGATAGTACGATGCGCTTTTGGATTCTCGAATTGCCAAAAATTAAAGTCCGAAACAAACAGAGGGTTGATGTATTCATGATTTACCCACAGCAGGCCGTCTTTCGGATTATTTTCGTCAAAAGGAATGAAGCAAGTGAAATCATTATTAAATCCAAAGGTATCTGCTTCGGAGATTGACTCACCCCATTTGATCACAGTCTGATAGTTAAGCCCTTTTGCTAACAATAAGTCATCAGTATCTGCAGGTGACAACGCCTCTAAGACGAGGTCTTTGAGTCGCTGTAGTGTGTCCTCATCTGTTCCAACGAATGACTCTGTGGGAGTTGTTGTGTTTCCACAACTACTCAAGAATGGAGGAATGATGGCTGCCCCTACACCTGCTTTACCAAGAAATGAAAGGAATTCTCTACGATTGTACATCAATACTTTTGTTTTCGGTTTCCAAATGCGAAAAGACAAAAAAATAAACGATCTCGCGCGATTCGTCCATTAATTTATGATTAACAATAGGGAGATGGTTTGTTGAATGATTTTGTTTGGTCTTGATGAAAATATGGACCGTAAAAAAAGCCTGATGCAGGTACACCAGGCTTCGAAAGCTCTCCCTCTTGTGCTCGATCGGAGTGGCGATCCACCCAAGGACCCGGGG
>CAZQDI010000097.1:0-14774 GCA_964591785.1 uncultured Roseivirgaceae bacterium | reverse complement strand
TTTCCATTTGATGCTACAACCAATGCTGGGATGTTGTGGATCCATCACTGGCTCATCCTCGAGGTGTCTTTCAATGGCTTCCACCAAATTGTCCCCAGTAACCGGCTCAGGATTTCCCGGGGTACTGGCATCGAATCTCCCCCTATATATCAGCTTTAACTCCTCATCGAACAGATAGAATTCCGGAGTGCAAGCCGCCTGAAATGCTTTAGCTACTTTCTGTGTTTCGTCATAGAGGTATGGAAAATTAAACTCTAGTAATGTTGCCTGTTTCTTTAACCCTTCCGGGGCATCTTCGGGATAGGCTTCGGCATCGTTTGAGCAGATCGCGACAAAACCAATTTTAGATTCTTCATACTGCTTGGCAATGACGGCGATCTCTTCTTCAATGTTTCTTACATACGGGCAATGCGCACAAATAAACATGACCAGAACTCCAAACTCCTTTTTTACATCATCCATTGAAAAGTACTCTCCTGAAACCACATCAAGAAGTTCAAAATCAGGAGCGACAGTTCCTAGAGGCAACATTGTAGATTCCGCGGCCATAGCTAGTTATTGATTATTTTTAAAAATCAACTAAAAATTGGCATTTTCCAAGAAGTATGAAAAAATTCTCCACACTTGTAATCTGCATGATCCTTTTGAATGAGTTACTGGCTCAAATCGCTTCAGCCCCTGCAAGAACCCGAGGGGATGGACCTTATGAGTCGATGATTATTCGAGGAGCCACACTAATTAATGGGAACGGCTCGCCACCCATTGGCCCTGTAGATATTGTAATTGAAGGTAATAAAATCACAGATGTGCAAGTAGTTGGGTATCCCGGCGTTGAGATTGACAATAATCAAAGACCACAAATCAAAGGGAATGGGATTGAGGTTGATGCGGAGGGCATGTTTGTACTCCCTGGCTTCGTAGATATGCATGGTCACATAGGAGGTAAAAGTCAGGGTACGACGTCCGAGTACGTCTTCAAGCTTTGGTTAGCTCATGGGATTACCACAATCAGAGACCCTTCTGCCGGAAATGGGTTGGATTGGGTATTAAAGCATAAGGAAAGGAGTGCTAAAAATGAGATTACTGCTCCTCGCATTCTCGCTTACACCTCGTTTGGACAAGATCTCACCAACGTGCCGAAAGTGAGATCGATTGATGGAGAAAAATATACAGGTGCAGAAGTACTCAAGCGACCAATCACGAACGCAGAGGAGGCCAAATCATGGGCAAGGGCCAATTACAAAAGAGGAGCCGACGGAATTAAATTCTTTGGAGCATCACCTCTTGTGATGGATGCTGCGCTAAGGGAAAACAAACGGCTAGGCTTACGCTCTGCCTGTCATCATGCGCAGTTAGACGTCGCCTGGTGGAATGTCTTAAATTCGGCAGAAGCCGGCTTAACGAGCATGGAGCACTGGTATGGTCTGCCGGAAGCACTATTTACCGATCGTGTGGTTCAGGATTACCCCCTGGATTACAACTACATGAACGAACAGCATCGGTTTGGTCAAGCAGGTAGGCTATGGAAACAAGCAGCAAAGCCTTACACTGAAAAATGGAATCAGGTCATGAATCGACTCTTGGCGCTGGACTTCACCCTGGATCCCACTTTTAACATTTATGAGGCAAGCAGGGATCTCATGCGAGCCAGAACTGCCGATTGGCACAATGACTACACCCTCCCGTCACTTTGGTCGTTTTACCAGCCAAGCAAGATATCTCATGGTTCTTACTGGCACTTTTGGGGCACAGAAGAAGAAGTTGCCTGGAAAGAGAATTACAAACTTTGGATGACCTTCGTGAACGAATATAAAAATCGAGGTGGTCGGGTGACAACAGGGTCTGATTCGGGTTTCATCTTTCAATTGTACGGGTTCGCCTACGTCAGGGAGATGGAACTACTCAGAGAGGCTGGGTTTCATCCGCTAGAGGTTATACGATCTGCCACCCTAATGGGGGCTCAGGCACTGGGCATGGAGGATCAAATTGGCACCATAGAGGTTGGAAAACTTGCTGATCTGGTAATTGTCGAGGAAAATCCATTGCAGAATTTAAAAGTACTCTACGGGACTGGAGCCATCAAACTGACTGAAGATAATGAGGTGGTCCGCGTAGGAGGAGTGAAATACACGATTAAAGATGGAATTTTGTACGATGCCAAAGAACTATTAGAAGATGTGAGGGGGATTGTCAAGGAGGCAAAAGATGGAATCGAACTCAAGCAGCCCGGATACCCCAACTGGAAAGACTAACTATGAGAAGAATCACCCGTTCCCTACTTGCGATCGTCATTGCATTCTCTTGTCAACCTTCGAAAAGAACCGAGGAGGTTCGTAGCCCTAGTTCGGAAATTAAGGATCCAGGCAAGATTTACAACTTGATGAACGAGGTTCTGCCTGAAAAATCACTCACATCGAAGCAAAGGCAAACCTATGAAGCCAACCTGTCTCAAGCAGAAGCTACCTACCACGCCAACCAAGATAGCTTAGAGTCCATTATATGGTATGGACGAAGATTAGCCTATTTAGGCCGATACCTGGAAGCGATTCAGGTCTATTCAGATGGTCTAAGAATTTATCCTGATTCATACCACCTGTACAGGCACCGGGGGCACCGTTACATCACCACAAGGCAACTGAGTCAGGCCATCAAAGACTTTGAGTTAGCGGCATACTATAGTTTAAAAGAAGCAAACCTCATCGAACCCGATGGATTGCCTAACAAACTTAACCAGCCCTTGAGCAATGATAAGTTCAACATTTGGTACCATTTTGGCCTTGCACACTATTTGAGCGGACGATATGACAAAGCCTTATCTGCCTATTCGAAATGTCAGGAGTTTAGTGACAATGATGACCTTAAAGTAGCCACCACGTATTGGCAGTACCTGACTTACTTCAAGCTTGGGAATGAGGAACTCGCATCGAATCTTCTAGATTCCATTCCTGCACAACTAGACCTTGTTGAGAATACTGCGTATCATGACTTATTGCTACTTTTTAAAGATGAGATTGACGCTGAATCCCTTACCAAAAAAGCTACAAGCAGGGATGGAAGCATCAATCCGACATTGGCATACGGCATTGCAAGTAAGTTCCAGCATCAAGGCACCCTTGATAAAGCAAACGAACTTTTCTTGCGTATAGTAGAGTCAACTCAATGGGATGCTTTTGGATATATTGCGGCAGAGGCAGAGTTAAAGACTATTTTTCCAGTGCCTTGAGTTCATTCCGGAGTTCAATGGCCACATCGGGGTAGTCTGTAATGATTCCATCGACTCCCGCATTCAGCATTTTAATCATGTCTTCCCGCTCATTTACCGGATACGCATGTACTTCGTACCCTTTGGCATGCATCTGGAAAATTCTTCTGGGAGAGAGGGTTTCCCAATGAGGATTAATTGCTTTCATTCGGTTGTTCTCTTTTGCTCGACCCATATGAATACGCGTCTCAATGTAGAATGCCAATAATGGCGCAGAATCTTCCCCAACAATGAGTGCCTTGGTTTGTATGAGCGGATCAAGCTCGTGAACCTCGTCCAGATACTGTGGTTCATAAGATTGTAATAGAATCCAGTCTTCACCATTCTTCTCCTGCAAAACCACTTCTACTAGTTTTTCAGCGAAATCATGATAATGTGGATGGTCCATATGTTTGATTTCTATCAAAACTTTGCATCTACCATCTATAAAATCTAAAACTTCCTTTAGTGTCGGGATTCGCTCGTCCTTGTAATGAGAATCATACCACGATCCCACATCAAACTGCTTGATTTCTTCCAGAGTATAGTCATGAACGTCACCGGTCACTTTCTTTCCAAGGGTATCACGAGCGATCCTGTCCAAACGTTGATCATGAAAAACGATGATCTCCTCGTCCTTTGTATGACGGACATCTAACTCTATTTGATCAACACCTAAATCGAGGGCTTTTCTAAACGCTGCCATTGTATTCTCAGGAGCCAACCCTGAGGCACCTTTGTGAGCAATAATTGTGAACTCTTTTCCAGCAATCCGATCAACACTGTATCCAAATGGAGCGAATCGATAAACATGTGGTTCAAATAAGGATAGTGCACCAAAGATCAAGAAAAATGGTGTGGTATAAAGAAGAAATTTCTTGGTCATTCAGAGGGTATTTAGTTGCCGAAAGTTACTAAAAAACGATGAATATCAGGCTTTAAAAGAATTAACCAATGAGATTCCAAGTTCGTTCAGTTGTTCCTCTGAAACAGCTGAAGGCGAATCAATCATCACATCTCTACCAGAATTATTCTTAGGGAAGGCAATAAAGTCTCGAATACTTTGCTCCCCGGCCATGAGTGCACACAACCGATCGAATCCGTAGGCGATCCCCCCATGTGGTGGTGCCCCATATTCAAAAGCACCCATTAAGAAACCAAATTGGGCTTCTGCCTCCTCTTTGCTAAATCCTAAAACCTCGAACATTTTGGCTTGTAGCTCCCGGTTGTGAATCCTGATCGAACCGCCACCAGCCTCAACGCCATTAATGACCATGTCATAGGCATTGGCCCGCACAGCTCCCGGTTCGGTCTCGAGCTTTGCAATATCCTCCGGCTTTGGAGACGTAAATGGGTGATGCATGGCGTGGTATCGTTCTGAATCTTCATCCCATTCTAGCAAAGGAAAATCCAGCACCCAAGCCGGAGCCACTTTATTCGGATCCCTAAGACCTAGTCGCTCGCCCATTTCCAGACGTAGCTCATTAAGAGCTTTTCGTGTTTGATCTTTTTCTCCGGCAAGGATCAAGAGGAGATCCCCGGGTTTTGCACCAAATTTTTCTGCCCAGGTCTGCAGTGCCTCCTGGTCGAAAAACTTATCAACAGAAGACTTATAGCTACCATCTGCATTACATTTTACATACACCAGACCTTTTGCCCCAATCTGAGGTTTTTTGACAAAATCAGTCAGCGCATCCAATTGTTTGCGCGTGTACTCTGCACATCCCTCTGCATTGATGCCCACCACCAGTTCAGCACTGTCAAAAACTACAAAGCCTTTACCCATTACCAGCTCATTCAGCTCGGTAAACTCCAACCCAAATCGAAGGTCCGGCTTATCAGAACCGTATTTTTTCATGGCTTCATCATAGCTAATCCGAGGGAAATCACTCAGTTCAATTCCTTTCAACTCCCGATAGAGGAACTTGGTCATGCCTTCAAACATTTGAAGAATGTCCTCCTGCTCCACAAAAGACATCTCACAGTCAATCTGCGTAAACTCAGGCTGTCGGTCGGCTCGAAGGTCTTCGTCTCTAAAACACTTTACAATCTGAAAGTAGCGATCCAAGCCCGAAACCATCAAAAGCTGCTTAAACGTCTGCGGCGATTGGGGTAGCGCGTAAAACTCACCTTCATTCATTCGAGATGGTACCACAAAATCCCGGGCCCCCTCTGGAGTCGACTTGATGAGGTAGGGTGTCTCCACTTCCACAAATTCCTCACGATTCAGGTATTCCCTCACCTTTTGCATCATTTGATGCCTCAATTCCAACTTTTCCCGGATTGGATTACGACGAATATCCAGATATCGATACTTCATTCTTAAATCCTCACCACCGTCCGTCTCATCTTCGATCGTAAAGGGAGGAACCTGTGATTCATTCAGGAATTCCAACTCCGCGACACGGATCTCAATATCGCCAGTGGGCATTTTATCATTTTTTGAATAGCGTTCCACCACTTCACCTTTGGCTTGCACCACGAATTCTCTTCCTACCGACTTGGCCATCTCAATCAAGGATGGTTCAGTCACACCTTCTTCAAAAATTAATTGGGTGATTCCGTAACGATCCCTAAGGTCAATCCATACTACACCTCCCTTGTCACGTTGACGTTGTGCCCATCCGCACAAGGTCACCTCTTTACCAACATGTTCGATCCTTAACTGGCCACAAGTATGTGTTCTTAGCATTGCTATCTTCTGATTTTCAATTTATGAAGCGGCAAAGGTAGGTGCATCAACCAAATTACCGACGTACTTTTTAGTTTTGAAGTATGAAACAAACTTTGACCTTTTTATTCCTCATCGTCGCCCTCTCCATCTATTCATTTGGACAGGAAAAAATGGTAAGTACGAAAGTCAACGACGACATCACGATGAAACTCCCCGAATCTTTCGTTTCCATGACCGATGGCGAACGGATCGAAAAATTTGTTTCTTCAAAGACCCCCATTGGCATGTATTCCTCCGACGACCGTACTGCTGACCTGGGAATCAACACCAACATTATGCCATGGATCGCCGGTGACGAAGAAAAGCTGCGAAGTTTTTATAAGGGAACCTTTAAGACCTTGTTTGACGAGGTGAATTATTTGCAGGATACCGTGAGAGAAATCAACGGGAGGTTATTCATTGTATTTGAATTTGTATCGACCCTGAAAGAGGAAAATGCGTTCAGCGGAACGACCCTTTCAAAAAATTACTCATACATCCAATACACTTCCTATAAGGGCCAGATTCTGCTATTCAATTTTGGATGTAAGCCGAGGCAAATGGCTAAATGGCAGGCACTGATCAAAGCATCGATGGAGAGTATTAAGATTAGGGGATGACACTTTCCATTCACAGCGATGAGCATTTCATGAAACAAGCTTTGAAGGAAGCCGAGTTGGCATTTGAAGAGGGCGAAATTCCGGTGGGTGCGGTGGTAGTCTGCGAGAATAAGATCATTGCAAAGGACCACAACCGGGTAGAGCGGCTTAACGATGCCACTGCACATGCTGAAATGTTAGCAATTACAGCAGCAGAAAACCATCTTGGCTCAAAATATCTGAATGAATGTACCCTCTACGTCACGCTTGAACCATGTACCATGTGTGCCGGCGGACTGTATTGGACACAAATTGGAAAGGTGGTCATCGGCGCGATGGACAAAGAACGAGGCTTTTCCCGCCATCAATTACCCGTCCTTCATCCAAAGACGGTGGTAAAAACAGGAGTATTACAGAATGATTGTGAAGTTTTAGTTAAAGATTTTTTTAAGAAGATTCGAGGCAACTAAACTTGCCATTCGATTGTTATACTTGCTAAACCATTTTTTGAACCTAAATAAATCTTATCGCAATGGCTTTTGAATTACCAAGCTTACCATACGCACACGACGCTCTAGAACCCCATGTGGATGCTAAAACAATGGAAATCCACCACGGCAAGCACCATGCAGCCTATGTTTCTAAAGTAAACGCTGCAATTGAAGGAACGGACATGGATGGAAAATCCATCGAAGACCTTTGCAAGAATCATTCAGACAATGGCGCTGTAAGAAACAACGGCGGAGGTCATTATAATCACACACTTTTTTGGTCTATCATGAGCCCCAATGGCGGTGGAGAGCCTTCTGGCGCACTTGCTGATGCAATCAACGCAGCTTTTGGATCATTTGAAGAATTCAAAACTGCTTTCAGTAATGCAGCAGCTACCCGATTTGGTAGTGGCTGGGCATGGCTTTGCAAGAACGCCGACGGATCCGTTGAAGTTTGCTCTACTGCAAACCAGGATAATCCTTTAATGCCTGGCCAAGGGTGTTCAGGAACTCCTATTCTAGGTTTGGATGTATGGGAGCATGCCTACTACCTGAACTACCAAAACAGACGCCCTGATTACATCAATGCTTTTTTCAACGTCATTGACTGGGATGCAGTGGCTAAAAATTATGCCGGTTAGTTGATTTTTTAAAAATCACATCTATCTTCGCATCAAATGAAAACAAAAAGACTACATCATCATTTACATCATTCGGTCTCTTCAACAGAGAGGTAATAAGATGATGCTGTAGTATTAACAAAATATACCAAGGCCCGTCGGATTACCGACGGGCCTTTTTTAATTCTGTGGTAACAACCACAAAAGACAAAACAAAAGTGAGCGTCGTTTGGCGCCTCAAACCAGATGAAGAAAATGAGTGAAGTGCTAAAAATAGCCATACAAAAAAGTGGAAGATTGAATGAAAAAAGTCTCAACCTTCTCAACGAGTGCGGGATCAAAGTTCGAAATGGAGGAAAACTAATGTCCACCGCCTCCAATTTTCCATTGGAGGTATTTTACTTACGTGATGATGACATCCCTCAATACGTCGCAGAAGGGGTCGCTGATATTGGTATCGTTGGCGAAAACGAGTTTCTGGAAAAAGCTGAGAAGGTTGATGTCATCAACCGACCAGGTTTTTCCAGGTGCAGGCTCTCGCTTGCCATCAAACGAGAAGAAGAATACACCGGCTTGAGCTGGTTTCAAGGAAAAAAAATTGCCACCAGTTATCCGGTCATTCTTGGAAATTTCTTACGAGAGAAAGGAGTTGATGCCGAAATCGAAGAGATCAGTGGGAGCGTTGAAATCGCCCCAGGTATCGGTTTGGCTGAGGGTATTTTTGATATCGTCAGTACGGGGAGCACGCTGCTGGCCAATGGTCTCAAAGAAGTAGAAGTAGTGTTGAAGAGCGAAGCGCTGCTAATAGCCAATCCTATGCTTTCGAAGTCAAAGAAGCAGTTGGTAGATCAAATTCTCTTTCGAATCAAAGCCGCTAACGCCGCAAAGCAGAACAAATACATCCTCTTAAACGCGCCCAACGACAAATTGGAAGCAATCACGCAACTACTGCCAGGAATGCGAAGTCCTACAGTACTACCCCTTGCTGATGAGGGCTGGAGTAGTGTACACAGCGTAATCAAGGAAGACGATTTTTGGGAAGTCATTGATCAACTGAAGGAAAAAGGTGCGGAGGGTATCCTGGTTTGTCCCATAGAAAAGATGATTCTCTGATCACACGTAAAAGAAAATTGACCGATGAACAAATACATCAATCCGGAAAAATCGTTGTGGCCGTCAATCTGTGAGCGCCCGGGCCTGGACGTTGCTGAGCTAGAAAACCTTGTAGCTTCCGTTTTTAAGGAGGTGGCAGAGCGGGGTGATGAAGCTTTGGCTGATTTTGCCAAAAAATTCGACCAGGTTGAAACAGCAAGTCTTCGTATCGATCTTTCTTCGAAGGAGTTTAGGATAGATCCGGCACTGAAGGAGGCAATCACTCACGCGAAGCGTAACATTGAGAAGTTCCACCTTTCACAAAAGGAGAAGTCGGTAAAAATTGAAACTGTAAAAGGAGTCAACTGCTGGAGGAAGAGTGTAGCTATTGAAAATGTGGGCCTATACATCCCGGGGGGTTCGGCACCTCTGTTTTCTACCCTGCTGATGTTGGCTATTCCAGCTAAGATTGCCGGTTGTAAGAACATTGTCGTCTGCACTCCTCCAACGAGATCAGGAGGAGTTCAAGAGGTGATTGGTTGGACCTGTCAGCTCCTGGGTATTGAAACGCTCTATCTTACCGGGGGTGCCCAGGCGATTGCGGCCATGACACACGGAACCGTCACCATACCAAAAGTTGATAAACTGTTTGGACCCGGCAACCAGTATGTCACTGCAGCCAAGCAGATGGCTCAAAAATTCGGCGTAGCGATTGATATGCCGGCCGGTCCCAGTGAGGTATTGGTCATCGCAGATGATTCTGCAGTGCCTGAATTTGTTGCGGCAGACCTGCTTTCCCAGGCAGAACATGGGCCGGATAGTCAGGTGGTGCTGGTAAGTGATTCAGAGCGACTACTTAATGAAGTATCTGCAGAGGTCCAGAATCAAGTGAGTGTGCTACCCAGGAAAGAAGTTGCCCTGCAAGCATTGGAGCATAGTACATCCATCCTACTAAAGACCCTGGAAGAATGTGTGGAATTCAGCAATACGTATGCACCTGAGCACCTGATTATTGCGTCAAAAGATGCAGATGCTGTTGGAGAAAAAATAACAGTGGCCGGAAGCGTTTTTCTAGGAAACTGGAGTTGTGAAAGTGCCGGTGACTATGCCAGCGGCACCAACCACACTTTACCCACGAATGGATATGCACGGAACTACAGTGGTGTTTCCCTGGATAGCTTCGTCAAAAAGATCACCTTTCAAAAACTATCTGAGGAAGGAATCAAAAATCTGGGCCCTGCCATTGAAAAGATGGCGGAGGCCGAAGAATTGCAGGCTCACAAGAATGCCGTCAGCGTTCGGTTGAAATCAATAACCAACATGAAAGATGTTTGATCTAGAAAAAATCATACGGCCCAATGTAAAAGCGCTTAAGCCCTACGCTAGTGCCCGCAGTGAATTTGAGGGCATTGCCGAGGTATCATTGGACGCCAACGAAAATCCTTTTGGTTTCGGTCTGAACCGCTATCCCGACGCCTCTCTCAAGAAACTCAAACGCACCTTTGCGAATTATCGGGAGGTAGACACCGATCGATTGATCTTTGGCAATGGCAGCGATGAGCTCATTGACCTACTGATTCGCGCCTTTTGCGAGCCCGGATCTGATCAGATTCTGACATTGCCGCCCACCTTTGGTATGTATGGGGTCTCCGCAGCAGTAAATAATGTGGAAGAACTCAAAGTGCCCTTAACCAGGGAATTCCAAATAGACGTTGACAAGGTAGAGCCGTTGCTACCCAATGAGCACCTGAAGCTCATTTTCATTTGCTCTCCAAACAATCCCACCGGAAACCAGATGGATCCGGAAGCGATAAAAAAGATATCCGCAAACTTTCATGGGATCGTGGTGGTGGATGAAGCGTACATTGACTTCTCCGGTGGAAGCTTACTTCAGGAAGACCTGCCCAACCTCTTCATTTTGCAAACTTTCAGCAAGACCTTCGGCCTGGCGGGAGCTCGATTGGGAGTGGGCATTGGCGATCCACAGATCGTTCGAGTGCTCAATAAAATCAAACCCCCATACAACGTCAACTCCCTAACCCAGGACAAAGCCATCGAAATGTTGGAACGACCGGCATTAATTGCAAAACATCTGGAAGTATTAAAAAAGGAGAAACTTAAGTTGGAACAAGGACTTCCATCCCTACCGGGTGTTAGGAAGGTATATCCTTCAGACGCCAATTTTCTGTTGGTCGAATTTGAGGATGCCAAGGCTGTTTACTCAGAGCTGCTAAAAGAAGGCATCGTCTTGCGAGATCGGTCCAGTCAGGTAGCCAATACTTTACGCATTACCATAGGCACCCCGGAAGAAAATCAACGATTGCTCCAAGCATTGAATTCCGAACACAAGGCGAAGGAGGGTAGAGTCGGAAGGTGCATCCGAACCACAGCAGAGACCAAAATTTTGGTTGAGGTCAATTTGGATGACCCCATGGGATCTGTCAGTGCGACCGGTGTTGCTTTCTTTGATCACATGCTGGATCAAATTGCGAGACATGGTGGCATTGGTCTAAAGGTTCAGGTAGAAGGTGACATTAAGATTGACACCCACCACACCATTGAAGATACGGCGTTGGCCCTGGGATCCGCATTCAACGATGCGCTGAAAGAACGAAAAGGGATCGAACGCTACGGTTTTTTGCTGCCCATGGACGATTCGCTCGCTCAGGTGGCCATTGATTTTGGAGGTAGGCCCTGGTTAGAGTGGGACGCGAAATTCAACGCATCACATGTAGGCGAAATGCCGACTGAAATGGTCTCTCATTTTTTCAAGTCCTTTTCTGATTCGGCACGGTGCAACTTGAATATTAAGGTAGAAGGCAATAACGACCATCATAAAATCGAATCGATATTCAAAGCGTTCGCACGGGCCTTGAAGATGGCCATCAAAAGGGACGAAAGTGGGTTACTACCAAGTACAAAAGGGGTATTGTAAGGATCTTTGACAAATAGGAAATTGATAGCAATTGTAAAATATAATGCCGGCAACATCCGATCGGTAAAAAATGCCTTGGATCGGTTGAATATCCCATCCATCATCACAGATGACCCGGATGAGCTGAAGTCAGCTGAAAAGGTCATTTTCCCTGGTGTTGGAGAAGCAGGAACAGCCATGAGTTACCTCAAAGAGCGAGGACTGGATGAGGTGATCAAGGAGTTAAAACAACCTTTCCTGGGTATTTGCCTGGGCATGCAGTTGATGTGTGCCCACTCAGAAGAAAAGAATACTGCGTGCCTGGGGATCTTTCAGGAACAGGTTAAAAAGTTTCCGCCGCTGGGAATCGTTCCGCACATGGGCTGGAATAATTTTGAGAAAATTAAAGGATCCCTCTTCGAAGGTTTAACACTGGAAGCAAACATGTATTTTGTACATAGCTACTATGCGGAAATTGGGGCAGATACGGTTGGGGTGACGGACTATCTCATCCCGTTTACATCTGCTCTTCAAAAAGATAATTTTTATGGGGTGCAGTTCCACCCTGAAAAATCTGCAGACGAGGGTAGGAGATTAATTGAGAACTTTTTGAAACTCACGAGTTAGAAAACATGAAAAGGATCTTGCAAAAGCGATCAAGTACAGACGATAATTCGATGGTATTTTTAATCTATAAATTCATCCAATGAATCCTCCAGTCAATCAAAAAAATGCGCTCAGCGAGTTATTGCATGTATTTAGCCTGGGTTTCAAAACGTTTTTTCGAAACCTTCAGCTCTTCTTTGAGGCCTCCCTGGCGATTGTAACTTTCAAGCCAATTTTCGAAGATCTGCAAACCACCGAAAGAAAACACCTCTCCGACATCAAGTATGCCTACCTGATTTTTGAATACCTACTGATCATTTTCATTCTCTCCCGAATCTTCTCAGAGGGCAATTCGGAGGAAATCGAAGAGATCGTCCAGGAATTCTTAATTCTTATTCTTTACCTATTTGAAATCGGATTTGTATTGGTGACTGGACAACTTGTTCATAAGCTACTCTTTCACAATCAAGACAAACGAACGGTCCAAGGCCTTGTACTTTATGGCTTTTGCCTCCCCTTTTTCCCGACCTACCTCGTTACCTATGCAGCCTACGATGCGTTTGATGAAGAGATCTTTGACGGAATCCTGCTTCTCGTCTTTTTGGGATTCCTGGTGTTCTTTTCATACTATTTCTATCAACTCAGCAGAGCATTTGCCAACAAACCCCTTAAATCCCTAAGCATCGGGGTGGTGCTGTCCATTGGGTTCAGTTTACTGCTTTTGCTATCCATCGCATTTATTACCGGTGCCACTTATGGTGAAAATGCTTAAATCAAAGAAATGATCATCACTACCTCTCAATCACCAACACCTAGCTTATAATTCATGCGAATCATTCCAGCCATAGACATCATCGAAGGGAAGTGCGTACGACTTTCAAAAGGGGATTATGATACAAAAAAGATCTACAACGAAGATCCACTTGAAGTTGCCCAACAGTTTGAGGATGCCGGACTCTCCTACCTCCACCTGGTGGATTTAGATGGAGCAAAAGCGCAGCATATTGTGAATTGGAAAGTGCTGGAAAAACTCGCCACCAAAACCAACCTCCACATTGATTTTGGAGGTGGAATAAAAACAGATGCGGACTTGCATGTGGCGTTCGAAAGTGGTGCAAGGCAAATTACGGGTGGAAGCATCGCGGTAAAGGATCCGGTACTATTCAAGGGTTGGATTTTGGGGCATGGGCCGGAAAAGATCATCCTCGGCGCAGATGCTATAGATGGGAAAATCGCGGTTTCCGGATGGCAGGAAGAATCCGACCAGGAGATTGAGCAGTTTATTGCTAACTATGTAAATGAAGGTATCGACTATGTGATCTCCACAGATATTGCCAAGGATGGGATGCTAGAAGGCCCCTCCTTCCAATTGTACGAATCCATTCTAAAAAAGCTTCCGGATCTCAAATTAATCGCCAGTGGTGGAGTCAGTTGCCTGGACGATTTGATCCGGTTGAAAGCACAAAATCTGGAAGGTGCCATTGTGGGAAAAGCCATTTATGAAAACAAAGTTTCATTGAAAGAACTCTCGGAGATCAATGCTTAAAAAACGAATCATTCCATGCCTTGACATCAAAGACGGTCAAACCGTGAAGGGAGTAAACTTCGTGGATATCCGAAATGCCGGCGATTCTATTGAACTGGCCAAACGCTACGTACGGGAAGGTGCTGACGAGCTGGTGTTTCTTGATATTACAGCAACAGTCGATGGCAGAAAGACCTTTGCGGAGCTGGTTGAAAAAATTGCCCACGAAATCAACATTCCTTTTACTGTGGGCGGAGGTATCTCTTCAGTGGAAGATGCCGCGGTTCTGGTCCAGGCCGGGGCGGATAAAGTCAGCATTAATTCAGCAGCAGTGCGGAGACCGGAGTTGGTCCAAGAAATTGCCCATGAATTTGGAAGTCAATTTGTAGTTGTAGCCATCGATGCAGGACAGGTTGAAGAACAGTGGAAAGTATTTGTGAAAGGCGGCCGCGAAGCCACTAATATCGATGTGTATCGCTGGGCCAAACAGGTAGAAGACTTGGGTGCAGGCGAGATTTTACTCACATCGATGGCCCACGATGGAACAAAATCCGGATTTGCCCTTGAACTAACTGGCAAGCTGGCCGACGATCTCAGCATCCCGGTGATTGCATCAGGAGGGGCAGGCAGCACGCAACACTTTGTAGATGTTTTTTCAAAGACCAAAGCGACCGGAGGGTTGGCCGCCAGTATCTTTCATTTTGGCGAGATTCCCATACCGGAACTGAAAGAAGAACTCAAGAAACACGGGGTGGAAGTAAGAGCACAGATCAATGGCTGAGCGGCAGAAAACAGTAAAATATTTATTACACTCAATCTTATGTGTTAAAAACGCACAATACAATTTCACAACCGCATCATAAAATAGAAGAAACGCACTAAATAATTCTTAAAGCATAACAAAATGTATTACTCTAATAATTTCATATTTTTTTACTGATATATTTAATTCCTATTAGTCAATTTAATATAC
>CAZQDI010000096.1:0-14952 GCA_964591785.1 uncultured Roseivirgaceae bacterium | reverse complement strand
TAGAAGATGGGACTTTGAGAAGCCTTGGCTCTGACGATGATATTGAGATTGGTGGCGGAATTACTTTGAATGGTAGTTCGTTGCTTCTTCCTGGAACAGGAAGTCTCTTTACATTCAATTCTACTTCAGGTTTGGTTACGATCGAACCTAGCGCAGCTTTCAACGACCTCATCATAGATGCAGTCGGAACATTCAATATTCTTGATAATCTGGATGTCTTAGGTGATTTAACGGTTACTGCTAACGTCGGGACGTTTGGGTTCAATGGATTTGATGTAACTGTATCCGGAAACTTTGTCAATGCAAGTACAAGTGCAAGTGCAATTGTTCCTGGCACTAATGCGTTGATCTTAACTTCTTCTAGCCCTACTGCAACTTTCAACCCTGGAAACATCGAGTACTACAATGTCACTCTGGGTGATGGCACCTCGGCAATTCAGTATGATTTAGCAGGTAATCTGAGTTTATCCAATAACCTGGACTTAACGAACAATACCACTTTAGTTCTGAATGGTTTTGAGTTAAGTGCCGGTGATTCGAATGCGGATGTTGAGGTCGCCACCATAGATGGCAATCTGACGGTAGCGGGAGGTGAAACCATCAGTTTTGGAAGCGGTACCTCTGTGGCAGTAAATGGAAACCTACAACTGGCAGGAGCTTCGAATGCAAGTAGAGCAACCATGACAAGAAAGGGATCCTCCGGAAATTACTCCGTGACTGTTAATACTGGCGGTGTGTTTGGAGCTTCTTTCTTTAATGTGAGTTTTACGGGTGGTAACGGGATTAATATGCTTTCAGGGTCTACCTTAACGGTTAACTCTACAGGAGCAGAAGATGTTGATCCGGTAGTAGCAGATGGTAATGATGATATTGTCTTGAGAAATGGAACATTTGCTGACGGTGCAGGTACTTCTTATTTGACTCTTGCCAATGCATTCACTACCACTTACAAAGCCGATAATGTGGAATTCAATGTCGGACCAACCAATAATGTCACTCGAACGGGTGCTTTGGATGATCTTGTTTTCGTTGATCCTGCGGGTAGCTTGCAAGGTCCAAATTTTGAGGTGGATGATGAGTTTCCGACACAGTCTGCCACAAGTGGTAATATTCAATGGTTCTATAATAACCCGCTATATACATGGAACGGTGGTACGGACACAGATTTCACTGACGATGCCAACTGGACCACTGCATCGCCTACCACCATGGGACCGGGTTCTACCAATACCGTAATAATTCCTGATGTTTCTGGCGGATCCAATACGTATCCTATTGTAGCTGGAAATGTGACTGTTGCTAGTTTAACGGTTGATGCAAATGCATTGATCACTATTAATGACGGTGTTACTGTGACAGTAAGTGGAGACCTCACGAACTCCGGAACGATCACTTTACTAGGAACGGGCAGCATTGAGGTTCAGGGGGCTCTTAACAATACGGGAACCATAAATCCTGGATCCGGAACGATCACGCAAGTACTGACAGAAAGCATTTTATTCAATGGAGGTTCGTCATTCAATAACTTAGTATTCGATGCGAATGGCATGGGTCCATTTACCGTTACAACATCCGGTTCATTTACTGTTGGTGGTAATCTTACTGTTACGGACAATGCTTCGTTGGTCATCAACGATGATGCGCATACGGTAAGCGTGGGCGGCAACTTTACAGTTGATGAGGCGACAGGTGGAGCCTTCAATATGACCGCTGGTACTTTTGAGTTAAACGGAACAGGAGCACAGGTGGTGGATAATACATCGAACAATGCCATTACCTTTAACAGGATGACCTTGAGTGGTGGATCAACCAAGACATTCAATGACAATGTAACTGTAAACGGAGAGCTTATTCTAAATGATAACATGACACAACTTGCGCTTGGCTCAACAACATTGACTCTCAATAGCGATTTGACTGTTAATGATGGAGCTACGCTATCCTCTGGAACAAGTACCGTAGTAATGTCTGGAACTGATGTACAGCGGATATCTGGAAGTGGTGCTTCAACTAATGTGACATTCAACAACCTTTCTATTAACAATTCTACGATCGGTAATAGTGATATTCAACTTGGTGTAGATACCAATATTGGAGGTACACTAGATTTCCAAGTGGGGATCATCTCATCAAGTGCGTCAAATCCGGTTATTTTCAATGATGATGCCACTGTAAGTTATGATGGAGTCGCGGAAGTTTCTCCAGCAGGTATTGCAGATGCAGATCAAAATGCAGACGGGGCTAGCTACGTAACAGGGCCGGTTCTGAAAACGGGTGATGATCCATTTGTATTCCCTACAGGGGAAGGGACGAGGTTTGCAAGAATTGGGGTGAGCGACTTGACGGCTGGCGGAACGGCCACTGCTACTGCAACTGATCAATTTAGTGCAGAATATTTCAACGCTAAGACTTCCAACTTTGATGCTGCCAAAGCAGGTGGAGTTGTCCGAGTTAGTGGTGTTGAGTTCTGGGATTTATCCAGGTTGAATGGATCAAGTGAACCAGCAGTGACACTGTTTTATGATGCCACCAGCGAGGTAAATGACGTCAATGCTTTGACAGTAGCACACTTCACGGGCGGTGCTTGGCAAAATGAAGGGGGTACGGGTACAGGGATTCCTGCTGGGACAATCACCTCCACAGATAATTTTGATACATTCTCTGAGGTGACGCTGGCGACGACCAATGATAACTTCAACCCGCTGCCTGTTGAGCTTATGTACTTCAATGGGGTAGCAGTTGAAGATCTTGTGAACCTTGACTGGGCTACTGCCACAGAGCTAAACAATGAAAAGTTCGAAGTACTTCATTCAATCGACGGTGTCAACTTTGAAGCGGTCGGTGAAGTTTCCGGGCAAGGAACAACCAACCAGATCACTGCCTACACGTTTGTCCATCGACAGGCTGCGTCAGGGCTGAATTTCTATCAATTACGTCAAATTGATTTTGATGGCACTGATGATTTCTCTGATGTGATTCAAGTAGAAGTGAATGCGCAGAACATTTCTTTCGAGGCCGTTATTTATCCAAATCCTGGTAGAGTAGAAAATCTTAAAATCAGACTTTCTTCTGCAGATAGACATACACCAGTTGAAGTATCTATTGTTGACCTATCAGGTAAGAACTATTTCAAAAAGACATTCTTTGGTGGATCCAACCTGGATGAAAATCTTGGAGCTGATGATACGCTTGTTCCAGGTATCTACTTCATAGACGTCAAGCAAGGAAATAATCTCACAAGAGAGAAGTTGATTGTGAGGTAACCAGCAGTTCAGGTCAGAACTTGTTCATGAGATTAATGAAACAGCAGGCTAAAAAGCCTGCTGTTTCTGTTCTTAAGGTATTCTTACCAAGTGATATTGGTTGAAACCCTTTGGAGACCGCATAATTCACTTCTTCTTCACTGAAGTCCCCTTCAGGTCCGATGCAGATGGTTGTACTGCTTTGCTCTTTCACTACCTCTCCAATGTATCGGTGATCCTTACTTACATGGGCAATTAATTTGTTATCAGTGGTAGCTTCGTTGATTGTACTTTGAAATTTCCGTCCATCTTCTAATTCAATCAGAAATGGATTACCAGACTGCTTCATGGCGCTGATGGCTTTTTTTGTCAATCTCTCAAGCCTAAGTTTCCTACGTTCTGAATTTTGGGTGGTAATAAAAGTGATTCGATCCACACCAATTTCTGATAACTTTTCCACCAGCCATTCCATACGATCGATGTTCTTTGTAGGGGCAATGATCAAATGCACGTGGAAGGGCTTTGGATCGGCTGCCACAGTATCATTAACCTGAAAATCGCATTGCGTCTTTGAAACATGAGTGAGGGTGGCATCGTAGGTATTCCCTTTTCCATTCATCACTATGATTTGTTCACCTTTTTTATGCCTAAGTATCAATGCACAATGCTTCGATTCTTCTGCAGAAAGACTACCAGCTCCATGCTGGTCTACTTCTCCATAAAAACGATCCATAATTTGAAATCCTTATTGAATCTAAAAATAAGGTATTCTGAAAACGTGTTCTAATCGATTCTACTCGTACTTAAGGTTTTCTGATGGATTGGCACTGGCGGCTTTGAACGCCTGCAATCCTGTTGTCAGCATGACAAAAAGAAGTACGATCACTAGTACAATGGCAAAGACAAAAAAGTGAATATCGATATGGTATTGAAAGTCGTTCAACCAATTATTCATAACAAGATATCCAACATAAAATGCAGGAAGAGCGCCAAGTAGTACTAGCCAGACAAAATCTTTAACAAGCAGAACCACTAAACCATGGATGTTTGCTCCGAGCACTTTTCTAATGCTGAGCTCCTTACTTCGTTGTTCTGCAGTAAAAGATGCAAGCCCCAGCAGCCCTAGTCCGGAGATCATAATCATCATCAAAGCAAAGCCGAGAAAGAATTTACCACGGAGTTGATCTTCTTCATATTCTTCAAGAAAACTTTGATCCAATAGTTCGTACTCCATTGGAATATTAGGGAAAAGCTCTGACCAGCTTGTTTCTATGTGATTCATTCCCTCCTGAAAGTCACCTTCTATTTTGATCAGTGCAAGTGGATTATCAAGATTCGGAAAGAATAGTAGCGGTTGAATTGGGTTGTAAAGAGATTGCTGATGAAAGTTCTTGATCACACCAATCACACGATGGAATACGGTACTGTCCTGATCAAACTGAAACCGTTTTCCTACCGGGTCTTCCCAGTTCATTCTGTCAACAAAGGCTTCATTGATCAACACTGAAGTAGCTGTATCCGTGATAAATTCCCTTGAAAAGTTCCTTCCGGCAACCATTTCCAGACCTAAGACATCCACATAGTCATAATCAATTCCATACCAATCTACTCCATAGGAATCCATGACACCTTCATTGGTTTCAACCTGCATTACATTTTTGCCGGTCCCATTACCCGGAACATTGGTGGATGATGAAACCGTAGGGATGAATGGACTTTGAAGTAGCTCGTTTCTTAATGTTTGCCACCGCTCCCGAGCATTTCTATTAAGCGATAACTGGACTACTTGGTCTTTGTCGAAACCCATATCGGCGTTTTGCACATAGTTCATTTGCTGATAGATAATCATTGTACCTAGAAGCATAAAAATGGAGATCGAAAACTGCAATCCAACGAGTACCCTTCGAAGCCAGACATTGCCTGTCCGTTTCCCACCACCTCCTTTGATCGCTTTAAGAGGACTGAATGCCGAAAGGTAAAATGCCGGATAAGATCCACTGAGTATGCCAGTAATGACAAGAATGCCGATGACAGCCAGCACCATCTCAAGGGAGATCAGATCACTTAATAGCAGTGTTGTACCTAAATTATTATTTAGGATGGGGACTACAATGAGAAGAATTAAAATACTGATCAATAATGACGAGACTGCGATAAGTATGGATTCAACCATGAATTGCCGAATCAATGAGGCACGTACGGCACCCATGACCTTACGAATGCCGACTTCTAACGAGCGTCTCATTGATCGCGCGGTAGAAAGGTTCATGTAATTGATGCACGCAATAACTACTAAGAAGATGGCTACTGCAAGGAAGATGTAGACATAGTCTATGTTGCCAAGAGCTGTTGGCTCACCCTCAAAAGTGGACCGAAGGTGAATGTCTCTAATGTTGATGAGCTCATATTTTATTTTAATATTGAATTGGTCAAATATTGTAGCGACATACTTTGGTATGATTTCCTCATTAAGACGTGCTTCGACAGATGCAGGATCAGCCGTTTCATTCAGTACTACGAAGGTATAAAGCATGAATCCGCCCCAACTTTGTGAATTGTAAAAGTTCTGATTGGTACTAAATGAAGCCATTGCATCAGCAATTAAGTGGGAAGTTGACGGCATATCCTTGAAGACTCCTGTCACCTTGTATGAAAAATTGTCTGATTCCAGGAGCTGATCTATTGGGTTTTCACCCTTGAATATTTTATCGGCTAAAGTTTTGCTTAGAACAACGGAATTAGGAGCATCTAGGGCAGTTTCTTTATCACCTTGAATAAACTCAACGGAAAAGACATCGAAAACGGTAGAATCTACCAGGTACATATCCTCAGTAAAATAGCTTTCTTCTCCAAGCCTTAGCCTCACGCTTCCAGCACCTGAAAACCTGGTAAACTGATCAATTTCTTGAAACTCCTCATTGACTGTTCTTCCAAGAGGCGGCTGAGTCACAGCCCATCTAAAACTGTCATCTGGCTCGGTAATGTCTGATGAAATTCGGTAAATGCGCTCTGCATTGATATGATGTTGATCGTAACTCAGTTCTTGGTTTAGATACAGAACAATGAGCAGTGCAGAGGCAATTCCAATTGTTAACCCGAGAATATTGAGTGCCGCATAGCCTGGCTGACGTTTGAGATGACGCAAGGCTACTTTGTAATAGTTTTTAAGCATGATTTGAGTTTTTGAGTAAACCGAAAGTACTTCATTGACAAACCAAATTCCTACCACTCATCATAATTCACTTTTTTTAACACCTTGCGCCTTATTTTTGCCCTCTTATAAAATTTCTAAACAATGAAAACAGCAGAAATCCACACCAAAAAGGGCATAATGAAAATTGAGTTCTTTGAAAAAGATGCTCCAAAAACGGTGGAAAATTTTATTGAACTAGCGGAAAAAGGCTACTACGATGGGCTTACATTTCATCGAGTCATTCCGGACTTTGTCATACAGGGAGGATGTCCCAAAGGAGATGGTACCGGAGGTCCTGGTTACCATATCGATTGTGAACTGGATGGAGAAAACCAACATCATGATCGAGGTGTTTTGTCTATGGCACATGCTGGAAGAAATACAGGTGGATCTCAATTTTTTATTTGCCATAGCCGAACAAACACGGCTCACCTTGACCGTAATCATACAGTATTTGGAAAAGTAGTCGATGGGCTAGAGGTCATTGATGCCATCAGACAGGATGATGTAATGGAAAAGGTCGTAATTAATTCATAGTTCCACCGAAAACCCTTTTTCGGAGAAAAACCAGTAAATCTTCATTCTTATCTAAGGCCTGGATTTCCGAAAAAGGGATTTTATTTCGTACCTGTACCTTGAATTCTTTGCCAATCTTGTTGGTAACCTCATAGAGAAGCACACTCAGGCGTAAGTCCATGCTTAATTGACTGGCAAGTTGAAATATCCAGCTGTTACTGCCTTGAAAGTAGAATGGAACAACGGGCGCCTTGGATTTTCTGATCAGTTTTCCAACAAATTTTTTCCATTCCAGATCCTCAGCTTTCTGTAGAAAGCCCGGCGAAGTCGCTACTCCTCCTGAAGGAAAAATGATGATGGATTCCCCTGCATCCAGACAGCGCAATGCCGTTTCTCGGGTCTGAATATTAGTAGCAATAGCTTCTTTTGTTTCCTTGAAATCAATGGGTAACAGATAGGGCTCTAGCAGCTCTTCCCGGCAAAGTACCTCGTTGACCAAAAATTTAAAATTTGGTCTCCGTTGGCTAACTAGGTAACCTAGGATCACTCCATCAACCACTCCAAACGGGTGATTAGCGATAATAATCGAAGGTGAGTCCGAGTCGACTTCTTCCAATGAACCACTCTCAATGTCATATTTTAGATTGAGTTTTTTGAATATTAATTCCCAGATATCAGCAGAGGATGGATCTGTGTCAAGAATTTCCTGATACATGCGCTCAAGGCGGATGCGACCGGTCAGAAACTCAATAAACAGGATCATTTTTCTCCTGATTTTTGAATCAGTGGATGTACTGTAAGTGAGTTTGCCCTTTGCTGATCTATTGGGCATTAGGTTTTCTTTATCTGGTATACATCCTTTCTTCGATCCTTAAGGTTTCTCACACTCCCATGTTCATGCAATTCGGTGAGCAGGTCCAAGTCAAGGTCGGCTATGAGGATCATTTCCGTATTTGGGGTGGCTTCTGCTTTTACGCCATTGGTAGGGAACGCGAAATCACACGGAGTGAAGACCATTGATTGCGCGAATTGGATGTCCATGTTATGAACATTGGGGAGGTTCCCCACACTTCCTGCAATAGCAACATAACACTCGTTTTCGATGGCCCGTGCCTGAGCACAGCTTCTTACTCTGGAATATCCGTTCTGAGTATCTGTCAAGAACGGAACGAATAGGATATCGATTCCTTCTTCAGCAAGTAACCTTCCTAACTCCGGAAACTCCACGTCGTAGCATATTAGTACCCCGATCTTCCCACAGTCTGTATCGAAGGCCTGAAGTTTACTGCCACCTTTCAGCCCCCAAACTTTATCCTCATCAGGGGTGACGTGAAGTTTTTCATATCGATCAACTGTGCCATCTCGCCTGCATAAGTAGCCAACATTGTAAAGACGCTCATCCTCCATTTCTGGCATACTGCCCGTGATGATGTTAATGTTGTATGAAACAGCGAGCTTAGAGAACCTAGATACGATATCAGTAGTGAATTCTGCCATCTTTCTGATGGCGTCGGATTCGGAATGATCGTTGTAGGCAGCCATCAATGGCGCATTAAAGAACTCAGGGAATAAGGCAAAATCCGAACGATATCCTGATACGGCGTCTATAAAATATTCTGCCTGTTGCATAACATCATCTAGGTTCTTGTATGGACGCATTTGCCACTGAATGAGTCCAAGGCGAACAATCTTTTTGGTTGCCTTTGTCGTATCGGTCTCTTCTTCGAAATAAATATTGTCCCATTCCAGAAGAACAGCGTATTCCTTTGATTCAGTGTCACCTTCTAAATAGCCCTTTAAAATTTTTGAAGGATGGAAGTCATTGGCAAGTTGAAAGTCCAGAACGGGATCATGGATTTCCTTTCTTCGGACTTTGTCAATGTACTGCTTAGGAGTAAGTTCTTTCTTGTGCAGGTGGTAGTTGGGGATCCGTCCACCAAATGCGATACTTTTGAGGTTGAGGCGTTCACAAAGGTCTTTTCTATAGTCGTAGAGCCTCCGACCCAAACGCATGCCACGAAACTCTTTTTTTATGAAAAGGTCTATTCCATAAAGTATTTCTCCGTCAGGATCATGGGTTGAAAAGGTATAGTTGCCAGTAATTTGCTTATAGGTGTGCCTCTTTTGTGCCAGTTTTTCCGGGACAATAATAGCAAGTGCACACCCGGCGATTTTGTTGTTGACTTTGATTACTACCTGGCCCTCAGGAAATAAGCTGATCATTTTCTTGATCTCATACCTTTCCCAATAATTGTCTTCTACCTCGTTATAGGACTCAATCATAGCTTTTTTCAACTCTTGGTAGTCATTCAGGCTGAGGTAGGTCAGCTCGATATTATCGATATCGATCTCAATTTCTTGCATGAAACAAAATTAGGTTACAGTCTTGAAAGTTATCCATTGCGGACACGAACTGAAATGGATGAAGCGTTAAAATTAATGCCATATCATATTCGTTAAAATCATGAATACACAGAAAGACTTCTCAAAGAATTCTTTGGTATAATGACAGACTATCTGATATTCGCGTCCTGAAAAAGAAAAGCTCAAAAAAACCAGCATTTTAATAGCTATGAAAAATCTCATTAAAGGAATCCTCGTAATGATCCTGTTCTTCGAGTCAACCGCAGCCAAAAGCCAGGATTCACTTCATGTCAAGTATCAAAACCTTATTGAAACTACTGAAACATTCAATCAGTATAAAGTAATACCTCGCACAACGATCGATCTTTTTTGGTCCGAAGTAATGGATACGCTTAGAAAGAATGATGAGGTGATCAAATCAATGATGACCCAGGTTCAAGCACAAAATGACTCCATAGAAAATCTTAATAGCAGGAGTCGCGAGTTGGGTGCTCAATTAGAAGAGAGCCTGACCCAAAATGACTCAATTGCTTTTGTTGGGATAAATGTCTCTAAAACAACCTACCATCTCATTGTTTGGGCGCTGATTACAATCTTGCTGGTTGCCACGATTCTGGTGTACTTTATGTTTATGAAAAGCAATCGTGTTACCGTACGTTCCAAAAAAGAACTGGAGGCGCTGCAGACAGAATTAGATGACCATAAGAACAAGTCAAGAGAAAACCAGGCTAAATTGAAACGAGAGCTGCAGACTGCAATCAATAAGATGGAAGAAATGAAGCGGGGAAGGAGCTAGTTCCTAATTTCACCCTAAGAACAGTTGGAGCAGGAAGATGGTAAGAAATCCTACCAGCCCAAGGATTGAAGTCATGATCGTCCAACTTTTGAAGGTCTGCTTTTCATTGAGGCCGAGGTACTTACTGACGAGCCAAAATCCGCTATCATTGACATGGGACATCAGTGAGGCTCCCGAGGCAACTACGATAACTAGCATGGCTTTATGAATGTCTGACAAGCTTTCGGGCAACAATGGTGCGGTCAATCCTGCGGCAGTAATCATGGAGACTGTAGCTGATCCTTGTAAGATCCTTACCAGTCCGGCAGCAATGAAGGCAAAGACAAAGGCACTAATTCCATATTCAGAAAAATAGGTGGCGAGCATTTCGCCTGTACCGGTATCCACCAGCATCTGTTTAAATACCCCACCGGCACCCGTTAGCAAAATAATGATGCCAGCTGGACCTAAGGATTTAGTGCTAAGTTCCTGCAACTGAGCTTTTGTGTATCCTTTCTTGATGCCCAGAGTATACCAAGCGATCATATTTGCAATTATAAGAGCGCTAAATGGATGTCCTAGCATTGATGCAAATGCAAGAGTCTGTGGGGAAAAACTTGCGTTGGCACTTTTTACTAAGGTTCCCGCGACGATTAGCAAGATCGGAATACTAACGATTGCGAGAATATGAATGACACTGGGTAACTTGTTGGGAGTGTTTACGGCGGCAGTTTCTTCCGGAGCTGCAATATGTATTTTCTTGGCAATGAATGCAGAAAAAACAGGTCCACTGACGATGGCCGCGGGAATTCCAGCGATTGCCCCAAACAGGATCACTAGCCCAAGGTCTGCACCTAAAATGTCTGCTACGGCCACTGGACCAGGTGTAGGAGGGATGAATGCATGTGTTACGGCCAGTCCAGCCAACAAGGGTAATGCGTAGAGGAGTAATGACTTTTTGGTTTTTCGCTGTAGGGCATAAATCAGCGGAATCAGAATGATGAAGCCCACATCAAAGAATACCGGGATGGCAACAAAAAAGCCCGTAAGCACCATGGCCCAGGAAGCTCGCTTCTCGCCAAACTTTCGAAGCATGAACTGAGCCAATGCGCTGGCTCCACCGGACTGTTCCAGGATTGCCCCAAATATTGAACCTAGACCCACCACGACGGCTACAAAACCTAATGTACCTGCCATGCCCTTTTGTATGGTCGAGATGATCTCCAAGGGTGGCATTCCTGCTATCAACCCAACAACAATACTCGAAATAAGTAGCGAGATGAATGCTTGAATTTTAAAATAGAGGATCAAGCCAAGTAAGACGACGATCCCGATAAGGACTGCAAAAATGAGTATCGGATCAATCATGTTCTGGGTTTTTGTTAAGATGAGATTGTATCATGGCGATCATTTCTTTTAGCGTATGATTAATGGAGACTGAAAGTCCATAGGATGGAATTTCAAGGGTCTCCAGTTGGGATTTGAGCATTTCCGGCTTCATGAAGTGATTTTCACGTGCACTCATTCGATTGAGAATAGTCTGTTCTGAACCGTCAAGATACACCCATTCCAAATTATCGGTCTTGGACTGAAGAATTTGGCGATAAGATTCTTTCAAGGCAGAGCAAGCCAATACGGCATGGGGCCAATGATGTAAATGTGAAGCTAATGCCTCTAGCCATGGACGACGATCCTCATCGGTAAGGGGAGTGCCTGATTTCATTTTTTCGATATTTTCAGGCGGGTGAAAATCATCTGCATCGTAAAAGGCGATATTCAGGTGGTTTGCTAACTCTTTTCCTACGGTGGACTTACCTGATCCACTCACACCCATGACGACAATTTTCATTTTGCGGTGTGTTTATAACCCGGAAGGAACCAATGATCGGTTTTCATAAGTGCGGAAACCATTAATTTACAAGCGATGTTAACTAAATTTTAAAACAACCTCCGAATGAAATTAGATCTGCTTGGTATTACGGCGCACCCTGACGATGTGGAGTTGTCTTTTGGTGGAACACTGCTGGTTCATAAAGAAATGGGATACAAGACCGGAATTGTTGACTTGACCGAGGGGGAGTTAGGTACGAGAGGTACGCCCGAAATTCGAGCGAAGGAGGCTGGGCAAGCAGGTAAGATCCTTGGGTTGAGTGCCAGAGAAAACCTTCGACTGCCGGATGGTTTTTTTGAAGTGAACAAAGTAAATCAACTCAAAGTGGTTGAGCAGATCCGTAGGTTTCGTCCTCGTATTGTGATCACAAATGCCATCTATGATCGGCATCCAGATCATGGTCGTGGTGCACAATTGGTGGAAACTGCATTTTTTCTTTCTGGGTTAAAGGAGATCAGGACGAATTGGGATGGAAAAAGCCAGGAAGCCTACCGCCCTGAAAAGCTCTATTTCTGCATACAGAGTATTTCCCGTGAACCAGACCTCCTCATCGATATTTCATCGGTGGTCGAAAAACGTCGAGAAGCTATCAATGCATTTCAATCACAATTCTTCAACCCTGACAGTAAGGAGCCAGATACTTACATCAGTTCCAAAAATTTCATGAACATGTTAGATGCACGAGCCATCGATTGGGGACAAAAGATTGGAGTAGACTATGCAGAAGGGTTTACGGTGAAGCATTCTATCGGGGTCAAGAACCTGTTTGATTTGCTCTAATCGCAAGGTAATCTTCTATTAGTGATGCCAATCTACTTGCATGGTTATGAACCATGAAATGTGAGCCTTGATCTATCGTGATTGACCCTGTGCTTTTCCAGTCTTTCACCAGCAAATCCTTGTTTCCGTTCATTACAAGGTAAGAGTCCTTAAAAGCAGTAGTGAGGTCCGTATCTCTAATTTTTTGCAGTGCCCATTTTATGAATCGGAAATCGGCATCCTTCTGCATGTCTCTTAATAGTTTGCTGCCCTCTTTGTTTTGGGCGTTTAGTGAAATGGTGATAATATCGGCAATCAAGGGAATTCTGAAAGGAGGAAAAGTAAGGTGCAAATTGAACCTTAGACAAAAATTCCAAAAACCCTGAAGGTCGTTTCTACTTCTGAAACTTGAGATCATGACTACCTTTTGTGAATGAAGGAAATGACCAATCTGTTGGGCGATCAACCCACCAAAGGAGAGACCCAGCAGGATGTCATTTGATTCGATATGGTATTGATTTCTGAATCTCTTACAATAACTGACAAATGTTTCATCACGGTTTGCTGAGATCCAATCGGTATAGACATGCTCGTAGCTGCCTTTGATTCTTAGGTGTGAAAACGCTCTGCTATCGGCACCGATTCCACTAATATAGATGATTCTTCGTGCCATTTTTCCCTAATTGTTTCGATCAAAGTAGCGTAGCTGAATCAATTGTGAACCCGGCGATCCCTGGAGATGTAGTGTATGTTGCCGTAACCAACCTAAAGCTTCTTCTAGCTCTACGTTTTGGTAGTAATGGTCGCGACAGAAATGAACAAACTTCAATATCTTGAAAGCGTCGAACCAATGAAAGAATCGTTTTTCAAAGTTCACTTGGGTAGCTACTTTGTCTTTGAGCTCTTGGATTTGTTCTTTCCAGTCGATTCCAAGAAAATCCTGAATGGATTTGGGAACCATCCATTCACTTGATTCAGAGAACCAATCCATCCTGCTGAAGAAGAGCTTCAGATCTTCAAAAGAATTCGGATGATATACATTATAAGCCATCTTCGAGCTGAGAATGTCGTTTACGGCCTTTCCGGTCCCAAAGGGCACCCGATCCGAGACCCGATCCGAGGGCCTTACGGTCGTAGAGTTAATTTCAACAAACCCTCCCAAAGGAATCGTCTTGTTCAAGAAGTAAAAGTCCTCTCCAGCCTTGCGCGTATTCATGCCGCCCACTTTTTCATAATGTGAACAACGTACGGTGATGCATGATCCCAATGTTTGATGAGCGTATGGGAATCCCGTGTAGCGTAGCGCATCGATGTAGTACCTGAGGTACAATTCGTAGCTTAGAATAGCCTCATGGTTTACGCGATTCAATTGATGTTCATAAAAGACGACACCCGCGTTTACCTGATGATCTTCATATGCTTTTTCAATTTCAATCAGGTAATTATCTTCACATCGGCAATCTGAATCGTAGCAGACAATGACCCCGTCGTGGTCTGTTTTTCGAAAGATCCGGACTGCTTCATCCATCCCTATTTTTCTGGCTAATCCCACTCCAGCTTTTTTATCTGGGAGCTTTATGTGCGTTGTCAGAATATGAAATCTGGAATCGAAAGACTTTACCGCCTCAATACATTGTTTATTGATTGATGCAATTTCTTCCGAAGCAGTTTTCGATTCATTCACGACTACCATGAGTAGCACTTCCTTCTTAGGTGCAAGGCACTGGTTCAATGCATCCAGTGCCAGGTCTATGTGCGGTTCCTTGAAGGCAGGAATCACGACGATCATTCCCAAATCTTTCGGAGGAGTAAATTCCGGAAACAACTGCTGAGGCCAGGCATATCTTTCAAGGTATACAGAAGCTGTCAAGGAGATAGTCTGCTTAGTTTCCAGGAATCAATTTCTTTTTGATATAGAATGCGATCATGCAATCTGTTAGGTCGTCCTTGCCAAAACTCAATAGAGTCAGGAACGACGCGATAGCCACCCCATTGCTCAGGCAGAGGGATTTTTCCTTCCTTAAACTTGGCTTTCATTTCAGCCAGTTTGGATTCAAGAATACTTCTTGAGCTAATGATCTGGCTTTGGTTGGAAACCCAGGCCCCTAATTGGCTACCTCGGGGTCGACTCAGGAAGTAACTCAAGGATTCCGCTTTAGATATCTTGCTGGCCGATCCGGTAATCATCACCTGACGTTCCAAAGAATACCAT
>CAZQDI010000095.1:0-15002 GCA_964591785.1 uncultured Roseivirgaceae bacterium | reverse complement strand
AAATACAATATATAGGGGGGACCCAATTGCTTATAATTTATTAGATGAAAGTGTAGTTTCAAGGATCATGAATGGCCAAGGAATACAGTTTATATTGGACCACGTTATTTCAAACACTTTATATGTATTTCTAGAGGATAAAAACAGTAATCTCTTTAAAGTTGAAGACCTTATTACTGAGCTTGAAAGCTTAGAAAAACAGCTTACAGGAACCTCAATAAGAAAGAAATGGGAATTAACCCCAGAACATTTTACTGAGAAGAATGAACTATGGCAGAAGTTTTTATCTGCTTCAAGAAAGTGTTGGACTTATATGGATTACATATCGGACTCTGGAGATAATTCATTAGAAGCATTTTTAGGGTTCACACTAATTAACAAGCTAGACTTTCAAAATATCAAATCTACTCTTAAGTCAAGTATCGAATATCTGGAAACATACCAAAGATTTGAGGATCTAGCTCAAGCTAGTGGAAAACATGCCGAAATAGATTTTTATCTGTTAAGGCTGATAATATCAATAAATAACCTAAAAACTAATGGGAGCGTAATTGACAAGCTTTTAGAAGACAACAATTTAAATCCTGACTTTATTAATAATGATTCACCTGCAAATAAGTTACCCACATGTGATCAAATTGGTGATGATCTATCGATAGATTTCAAAGAAATTAATTGGAGTGATGTGGAGAGCGAAATTTCCACATATATAGACAGCCTTGAAACAGTTTATAAAATACCCCTCAATGAATTTCTGAAGAATGATGGGTTTATACCGGAAAATACATCTGATACTTTATTTCACAGAGTCCAAACGCTAATTACAGAATTTGAATTTCAACGAGGTACTAGAGTTACTGATGGACTCTGGGGACCTACCACAAGACAAAGTATTGATCGTGCACTTCTCAGGCTACAAATATCTACTGCGAGTCTAAACGATGCAGAGGCTATTGCACTCTTTCTCTATTTATATGAGGACTATGGAAGTCGAGATTTAAAAATTTTGCAAGAGAATGTTCAACCTTGGTACAACGGAAACTGTTACGAACGTATAATTTGGAAATTATTGGACAAAGGTGAAAACACTGCACTAGAATATGAGTACTACAGTAAAATCACTTCCGAACTTGCTCGGCTTGCTGGATTAGCTTTATACAACAAGCTTGTATACGCAACTATAGATTTAGGTAAATCAAGCCTGAAAGACAACGATTTCCTTGAGATATCGGTAATGTGGTATAATGTTAATGGCGATGATGATAAGGGAGGTGTAGCATTAGCTACAGCAAAATTTCTTATTAAAAATACTGGCTGGTCTTTGGACGCATCCGAATCCGCTTTACTAATTGAAAGAATAAACGAAAACTTAGTTACTCAGAATGTGTCATCTTCAAACTATAAGCCAACAGCTGGTGCATCGCTATTATGGACCTACAGCACTGATAAAAGAGGTAATCAACTGACAAAAGTCCTAAAGTGGTTTGAACCCTCCATTGGGTTAAATGTGAGTTACGCAGACTTCGATTCTACAAAGGATTTTGAAATAGGAGTAGGACCCATAGTAGGGCTATGGCAAAACAAGGTATTTGTAACCTACGGGAAAAACCTAAGAGTTGAAGGAAAAAGTCCCTATTACTTTGGAGTCGGATTTAGCTTTCTTAACGTCTTCCAAACCATTAAAGGAAAAATCGAACAACGGCCATGAAACGACTTTTTATAATTCTTCTTACTGGTTATTTGTTAAGTGGATGCGACCCCAATAAGATTCAAATGGAGGAACCTATCATTAGAGTATCGAGTGAGCAGCTATCTTCAAGACCATTTTTAGCTAATGATGTAACTAAGATAATTATGGAGGTTGAACTTCAAGAAAGCCTAGCAAGAAGCGAAGAATTAACAATAACATCTACCCATGGCAGTTTATTTTACCTTAACACTTCTGATTTTTCTAGCGAGAACCAAGAGTTAGTTCTTGATCCAATAGAAAAAATCACAAAGTTCATATTAAGAACAGGTACGGTTTCAGGGGAAGCATATTTAAGTGCGACGGTAGACAAAATTGTAGGGTTTGATACTATCAATTTCGTTAATGCCTATTCTGAAACTATTTCTATGGCAACACCTAAAAACAATTTATCGCTATCTAGTGGAGAAACTATCGAATTAACAATAAAACTAGGGAGGCTAGAAGGGTTAGTTTCATCAGGACAGTTAATCAGTTTATCAGCGAGTGATCCTTTTTTGGTCGATATACCTACTAATATACTTTCAGATGACCAGGGAGAAGCTACAATTACGGTTAGACCACTTTCCTCAGGTGATGTTATTATAGAAGGAAGTGTTACCTCAAATTCATCTGGCAGTTCTATAAGCGCCACGACAATGCTGTCAATAAATAATTGATATGCAGTGCTTAGTACTAAAGAAATCTGATATCTAAACTCAGATTTTAAGGTAACCAAACTCAGGTTTTAGAATAACTATATCACTATATTCCGTCAACAAGCTCTCAGACAGTAAATCACTCAGAAAGTTATATAATTTATATTATGTTTAATTGAGATTTCCAATCTCTACCCTTGTAAACCAAATCTGACGTGTTCAAGAATAAACTGAAGCATGAACCCATTCATTTGTAGTAGTCAATCAGATCAGTCCTCCAAATACGGTAAGATCCTTTCCTGCAATGCCGTCCAGGAAGATTTCTTCGTCTGGCTGTGAATGTTCCATCCGTTGAACAAAACGATCAACTCCTTTTCCGGGACCATCATCAGGAACTGTCCCCCATAACCATTTCCGGCATAGATCCTCTTCTCTGTGGTCCGATGTTCAGGGATCCACCATTGAAACCCATACCCGTACGATTCACTGAACTGCACTGCGGGTGCAAAAGACTGTTGCACCCATTCCTGAGATACCACCTGATTCCCTTGCCAGTTACCTTTCTGAATCATCAGCCAACCTATCTTGGCCAGGTCCTGACTGGACAAGTACAACCCGCCCTCCGTATCCATTTCTCCTTTCGGGGTTTCCTTCCAATAGTATGCCGTAATGCCTAATGGGCCGAAGAGCTTTTCTTCCGCCCATGCGTCAATGCGTTGTCCGGTGCCTAACCTGACCAACTTACCCAATAAGACACTCGCCCCACTGTTGTACTCAAATTGAGTGCCCGGAACTCTATCCATGGGCTTTTGAAGCACATACGATAGCCAATCATCACTTGTCTCCATCATAATGCAGTCGTTGGTGTCGTTATCGTACGATTCCTCATCCCATTCGATCCCACTTTGCATGGTCAGCAAGTTGCGCAGTGTAATGGTGCTTTTTAGGCTGTCGGTCCGATCTACTCCGTACCCTTGGAATAAAGCCATCACCGGGTCATCCAATGCCGGCATCAAACCTTCGTCCATGGCAATGCCTAGCAAAAGCGATGTCACGCTCTTGGTAACCGATTGCAGCGAATGCAAGTTGGTTCCGTGATAAAATGGGTGCCAATCAGGATGATCGTAATTGTACTGATCATACGTGGTATCGTATTGAGCTGCAATCGTCTCATAATCTTGTTTGTATCCCTGGTCAAATACCAACTTCCCGTTTCGAACTACAAGCAACTGATCAATTAAGCCATAGTCTCCGTCCAGAATGTCTTGATGCAATGAATCCAGCACGTGATTCGGAATCCCTACCTCCGCCGGCGTGGATATTTCCCAGGAAAAAGCAGGTGCACTGACTTTTTTCTGACTATAAGTAGTATTGCATAAAATGCTTATTATCAAATAGATATATATTCTCATTGAATAACGCTTTTGATTTATGTGAACGATTGAACTCATCTCTTTTGCAATTTATGACCTTAGATCGGTAATCCGACTGAGTTTACCTCCTTGGCTCATGGGAATGGAGCCTTGATGTACCAGCGTGACTTCCATGGTGATGCCGATGGTATTCTTTAGTTTTTGTACAAATTGTTGTTGCAGATCCGCATCCTCGGGATTAACCCCTTGAGCCACCTCGACCTTGACCTCGACTTCATCCATGGTTTGTTTACGGGACACTATCAACTGATAATTAGGGATGAGGTAGTCGAATTGCTGAATGACCTCCTCTACCTGTGTATGAAACAAATTGACTCCACGGATGATCAACATGTCGTCTGCCCGGCCTTTGATGGATGACATCTTGATGTGAGTGCGTTTGCCGTTGGTATCGTACCGGATCGAGCAGATGTCGTTGGTCCAATACCTCAAAATGGGGAATGCTTCCTTGGTAAGTGTTGTGAAAACCAGAACCCCTTCTTCGCCATGGGGCAGCACTTCGCCAGTATCGCGGTCCACGATCTCGGGATAGAAATGATCCTCCCAGATGTAGCTGCCGGTACCCCGTTCGTCCACATCTTCCTGCGACACGCCCGGCCCGATGATCTCACTCAACCCATAGATGTTGGTCGCATTGACCTGCAGTCCTGCCTCGACCTGGGCTCGAATCGTTTCGGTCCAGGGCTCTGCTCCCAGGATTGCATATGAAACCGCCAATTCCTGTGGGTCAATGCTCCGCTGTACACACTCTTCTGCCAGAGTCTGGGCATACGATGGCGTACAACAAATGACTTCAGGCTTAAAATCCTGTAAGATCGTCAGCTGTCGATCGGTCATGCCACCGGAAACAGGTATCACCGCCATGCCTAACCGGGTAGCTCCACCATGCATCCCCAATCCTCCGGTAAATAAGCCGTATCCATAAGCGTTGTGCAGCTTCATACCCTTTCTGGCTCCCGCGCAGACCAGTGAACGAGCTACTACTTCATCAAAAACGTCCAGGTCGTTTTGCGTATAGCCCACCACGGTTGGCTTTCCGGTGGTTCCGCTGGATGCATGAATTCGACGCACTTCGTCCATGGACTTGGCAAACATTCCAAAGGGGTAGTTGGCACGCAGGTCTTCCTTGGTGGTAAACGGCAACTTAGCCAGGTCAGCTACCGATTGGATGTCCCCCGGCTTCACTCCTGCCGCATCGAACTTCTTTTGATAAGCCGGTACCTCACGATACACTCGTTGTACCAACGCGATCAGGCGTTCATTTTGAAGCTTTCGGAGTTCCTCGAGGGGTAGTGTTTCGATTGTTGGGTTGTACATCGGTTTTATTTTGCGTCCTTAGCCTAAGATAGATAATCCTGTTCCATTCATCGTATCTTTAGGTGGTCATGGAACAGGTCAAACCCATAAAGATCACCCCGCCACCTGCAGTAGCGGTAGGCCCGGCCTCCGTGGTCAACGCGAGTAAAATGGCTTTCAGCGCGATGCCTGCCTGGAAAGCGCTCAAGGTTTTGGGCAAATTGAACCAGGAGAAAGGGATCGACTGTCCTGGTTGTGCATGGCCCGATCCTGACAAACGTTCCAGGTTGGGTGAATTCTGTGAGAACGGCGTCAAAGCGATCGCCGAAGAGGCACAACATCGATTGGCAGGCGAAGCCTTTTTCAAGCAACATGCTGTTCCAGCCCTGCAGAAACGAAGTGACCATTGGCTTGGGCACCAGGGACGGCTCGCCCAGCCCATGATCAAACGAGCTGGAAACCCGCGATACACACCCATTGCATGGTCTGAAGCGTTCGAGGTCATCGGCTCCCACCTAAAATCACTGGATCATCCGGATGAAGCGGTCTTCTATACTTCAGGACGAACCAGCAATGAGGCGGCCTTCCTGTACCAACTGTTTGTGCGGAAGTTCGGGACTAACAACTTGCCCGACTGTTCCAACATGTGTCACGAGTCCAGCGGTGTGGCGCTGACGCAGACGTTAGGCATCGGTAAAGGGTCCGTGACCCTGGATGACTTCCAGCATGCCGAGTTGATCTTAATCTTCGGTCAAAACCCGGGCACCAATCACCCACGGATGCTCAGTTCGCTGGAAAAGGCCAAAAAGAACGGTGCCCGTATCATTGTCATCAACCCGCTGAAGGAAGTGGGCCTGGTGCAATTCAAGAATCCTCAGAAAATTACCGGCTGGACGGGGTCAGGCACTCCCCTGTCGGACTTATACTTACAACTGCGCATCAATGAAGACGTCGCTCTACTCAAGGCCTGGTTGAAAATCCTGCTGCAAGACCCTGCAAACCTGGATTTGACTTTCATTCGGGAAAAAACGGAAGGCATTGAAACGTTGAAGGAAGACCTGGAAGCGCATTCGCTGGAGGCGTTGATTGCCGCTACTGGCCTAAGTCCTGCAGATGTGCAGGAAAGCGCCAAATGGATTGCAGGTTCCTCTAAAATCATTGCATGCTGGGCCATGGGGCTGACGCAACACGTCAATGCCGTTGACAACATTCGCGAAATTGTCAATCTGCTGCTTCTGCGTGGTAGTATTGGCAAGAAGGGGGCTGGCACTTGTCCCGTACGAGGGCATAGCAACGTGCAAGGAGATCGCACCATGGGAATTTGGGAGCGCCCAACCAAAGCCTGGACAGATCAATTGCGAGAGGTATTCCATTTTGAGCCCCCCTCGAGTCCCGGCTATAATGTGGTGGAAGCAATTCAGGCCATGCATGATGGCAAGGTGCGATGCTTTATGGCCCTGGGGGGAAATCTGTTATCGGCTGCACCTGACACCCCTTTTACCCAGCATGCCCTCGAACAATGTGAATTGACAGTACACGTCAGCACCAAGTTGAATCGCTCTCACCTGGCCCCTGGCAAGACTTCACTGATTCTTCCATGCCTGGGTCGGACGGACAAGCACATCCAAAACGGAAAAGAACAAGTGGTGACGGTTGAGAATTCCATGGGGGTGGTTCACGGATCACACGGCACCCTCACCCCTCCTTCACCTCACCTGAAAAGTGAACCTGAAATTGTCGCTTCCATCGCGGCAGCCGCCTTGGATGATCCCGAAATTGACTGGTTAAGTCTGACCGACCACTACGACCACATTCGGGACCTGATCGAAAAAGCGGTCAAAGGATTTGATGACTTCAACCAACGCCTACACCGACAGAATGGATTTTCCTTACCGAATGGCGCCCGTGAAGGCATCTTCAACACGCCCTCCAAAAAGGCCTTATTCACGGTGAATCAGTTGCCGGACCCCCTACCTCCTGATCATAAGTTCCTGATGATGACCATTCGCAGTCACGATCAGTTTAATACCACCGTTTACGGGCTGGACGATCGGTACCGAGGCGTATTTGGTGGTCGTCAGGTCGTCTTTATGAATCCACAGGATATGGATCGGGAAGGATTGAAAGCGGGAGATCCAGTGGCACTGTCCAATGATTACCATGGAGTTCGGCACGTCGAAGGTTTTCAGGTGGTGCCTTATGAGATTCCATCCGGCTGCGTGGCCACTTATTTTCCTGAAGCCAACCCATTGATCCCCCTCCACCTGACGGCTCGACACAGTCATACGCCTGCTTCCAAGTCGGTTGGGGTGAATATCAGCAAGATCGATTAGGTCTGGTTATTTTTGACTTATGGCGAAACACACCATCAATCGACAGCAACTCCTTGTGGAATTTATTTCCATCGTTTTTGCCGTGCTGTTGGCCTTGTTGCTCAATGCCTGGTGGCAGGGAGTCACGACGGGACGCACGCTGGATAAGGTGAAGAAGTCCATTGCATCGGAAATCAAGAAAAACCATGCTTCGGTGTTGGAGTCCTGGCATTACCGGCGAGAGCTGATTACTGAACTTTACGAAGATCGACATGTCATCACAGTCATGCCACTGGCAGGTTTTCCCATCGATGTGAATGATGATCGGGCGTTAGAGGAATTCCTCCAGCAAACGGTTCCTTTTGGTCAAAACTTTACGACCAATGACATTCGAATCAAACGATTGAACGAACAACGCGTACTCATTCTGGATGAATTGACCATGAAATTGGCAGTAATGAATGACTCCCTTTATCTGTTTGGGGCCAGCAACTTAAAACTGCGCTCCGCTGACGTCAGCAACCGATCCTGGGAAATTTCGCAAGCCACCGGTGTACTGGCACAAATGGACCTGGAATTGGTGGATGCCCTGAATAAAGTATACACACTGAATAATCACTATTTGGCAACCAGCGATAAGGCCATTGATATGATTTACCGCGGAGAACGTGGCATCGTTTCGGTGCTGGAAGATATGGCGCACTTTGAAAGTCAGATACTGCAGGCAGACTCTGTCCTGTTAAATCTGCTGGATACCATGCAATAAAAAACCCCTGACCTGGTGCTGTGCGTATCGACCGATCAGGGGATTGTAGCTTTACGTACTACGTTGGATTAATTTCCAGAATAATAAAATCGTTCGTGAACGATCTGGCCATCCTTCCATCTTTGAACTCCTGCTTGCTCCATGTGGACGCGGTTGCCATCCTTAAAAGTCACATCCATCGCCGTTTCGTGAATCACCACCCCTGCTTCTTCGTCTGAGGTAATGGCTTTCACTTCCAATCCATGGAATTCCTGAACGTTATTCAAGAATTGAACTTCGTACTCCCTACATGCAACTTTTCCTTCTCTTGTGCCCATAGGTTCTGTCATGACCACATCTTCTGCGTAGTACTTGTCAAATGCTTCCAATAATTGTCCTTGTCCGATCATGTTGTAGAGATCTTGTGCTTTTTCTTTTAATGTCATGATATTATTTATATGTATGTACATATAAGTAACGTACATATAAAAAGATGGTTCATAGTTCCTGATCTTTTTTTTGAAGTTGGAGTAGCTGCAAGATGAGATAACAGTAGCGAACTTTTCTATTCGTGGCGATAATAGACTTTGGCCACAATTTTCCAGTCATCTCCGAATCGTAGTAGACTTAAATAATCGGTAAAAACATGTTTGCCCTGGTTGTACAGTTGCACCTTTACCTGGGCTGCGTGGCCTGTGACATCCACGGCGACGAACTCATGTTCCCATTTGTTCTTTGGATCTTCGGGATTGTATTCCCCTCCTCTCCTTTTCTTCACCCCGGCCACCCAATCTGCGATGGGGTACTTACTGATCTCTTCCCCTTTAGGAGAGTAGATCGCAAAATCTTTGTGGAATCCTGCTTCCATGTTCTCCGCATCCAGCTGGTTGAAAGCGCCATTCACATAGGCTTTATAGACCAGGTCTGTGACTGCTTTTTCATTTTCGTCAGCTTCCCTTTTGGAGATAAAGGCAACAGAAATGGCGCCCACAATAAAAGCGAGTATGATCGTAAGTTTTGTTTTTCTCATTTGAGTAATTGTTTAGTAGTTGAGGGGTATTCTTACGAAAAACTCTTTCAAGGCGTTTCCTTAGACATCCGTTCCTCGTAAGAATTACCTGGATTTCGGACCTTCGTCTTTAAAAACAAAGTAGACAAATACAAAAATGCCAACGATGCCAAGTAGTAATAAAACAGTGAGTAATCCCATGAATGCAAGATAGGAAGTCTGACCTAGATCGTAAATCAGTCAAACAGTCCGGAACTCAGGTACCTGTCCCCGCGATCACACACGATGAAAACAATGACCCCTTTCCGGATCTCGGAAGCTACCTGCAATGCAGCCGTAAGGGCACCCCCGCTACTCATACCGCTCATGATTGCTTCCTCAGCAGCAAGCTTTCTGGCCATTTCTTTGGCTTCCTCTTCACTGACATCGATCGTCCGATCCACTCGATTGGATTCAAATATCTTAGGTAAGAATGCCGGGGACCACCTGCGTATCCCGGGAATGCTGGATCCTTCCGTGGGTTGGGTGCCGACAATCTGGATGGCTTTGTTCTGTTCCTTCAGGTACCTTGAGACGCCCATGATGGTGCCGGTTGTTCCCATGGCAGAGACGAAGTGAGTGATTTTTTGCCGGGTATCCTTCCAAATTTCAGGTCCGGTGGATCGATAATGCATCCCCCAGTTGTCATGGTTAGCAAATTGATTGAGGATAAAATAACCCTCTTCTCTGGCCATCTTTTCTGCTAGTTCTCTCGAATATTCAATGGTCTGAGCACCCGGTGTGAGAATCACTTCTGCTCCGTAGGCCTTCATCGCCTGTACGCGTTCAATCGTACTGTTGTCAGGCATCAGGAGTGTCATGTGCAGACCATATGCCTGCGCGATCATAGCTAAAGCGATCCCGGTGTTTCCGCTGGTGGCTTCAATGAGTCGGTCACCCTTTTTCACGTCACCGCGGTTGATTGCCTCGGAAATCATTCCATATGCAGCACGATCTTTCACACTTCCCCCCGGATTTTGTCCTTCGAGTTTACCATAAATGGTCACATCAGGGTTTGGATTCAAGTGTTTGATCTCCACCAAAGGAGTGTTGCCAATCAGATCTAGAAGAGTACTCATAGACTATTGAAATACAGCTAGTTATATGATTTCATTTTATGTACATTTGGCGCTTTGTAATACACCTGTGTGGCCGGTGGTACACTCTCGGTAAGCCAAACGTTCCCACCAATGATCGAATCTTCGCCTATGATGCTGTTGCCGCCAAGAACCGTGGCCCCCGCATAGATCACTACACGATCCCCGATCGTGGGGTGTCTTTTGGTATTGGCCAACGCTTTTTCCACACTTAAGGCTCCAAGCGTGACTCCCTGGTAGATTTTTACATCATCTCCGATTTCAGTGGTTTCTCCAATTACGACTCCTGTGCCGTGATCAATGCAGAATCGTCGTCCAATTTGGGCAGCAGGATGAATGTCGATCCCAGTTTTTCCATGCGCATATTCGGTAATGGATCTTGGAATCATTGGAATTTCTAATTCGTATAACCTGTGCGCGATGCGATAAGCCGAAATGGCGTAAAATCCCGGGTACGATCGGATGACTTCTTCTCTACTCACAGAAGCAGGATCGCCCTCATAAATGGCAGTGACGTCTTCTTGTAGGAGTTCGTACAAATTTGGAAGCCCATCAAAGAATGCATCGATCTTTTCAGGTGATTCTTGCTTTCGAAGTAAGGAGCGTAGTTGTGCTTTGGACCCTTCAAATGCTTCTTCCAGCCGATCCAGGGTTTCGATGGACTTATTCGAAAAATTGGGAAATAGCAAACCCAGTAAATCATCAAAAAAAAGAGAAACCTCTTCCTTCGTAGGACATTGACGACATTGTTGATGTTCCTGAAAGATCTTTCCTAAAAACAGCTTTTCCATGGAGTGCATTTCATGCAGCTAACGAGATGAGAGAACGGAGGTTGGCTGTTTTGTAAAAAGACATAAAAAAAGCCATCGGAAGTGTCCGATGGCTTTCATTTCCTGAAATTCTGATCTTATCCTTTCACAGCATCCAGCTCAGCAGAAATTTTCTCAGCTTTATCATTCATGTCAAGGTATCCATAAATGTAACTAAGTGTTTCCAACACGGTCTGATCGGTACTGTTCAGCGAATACAACTTTTCCCAAAGCGGAAGTGCCTCAGAAAGGCTTGTCTCGATGCCAGTCTGTAGATCGTCGTACTCTTTCTTCTCTTCAGCCTTATAATTTCTCTTACCCGGGTAATAGCTCAATGAATTTTTCTTCTTATTCATTTCATTAGCTTGGTTGAATACAAATACTGCCAGGTTAAAGTTGGCATTGAAGTGATTCGGGTCTGAATCGATTGCTTTTTTATAATTGGCTACAGCAGCATCAGCATCCCCTGTCTCTTCCTTCAATACGCCGAGGGCGAAGAGTAAGTCTGCGTTTTCCGGTTCTGCTGCGATCGCTTCTTCCAAGCCTTTGCTTGCTTCCTCAGTACGTTCCATTTCGATGAAGAGATTGACTTCGTATTTCATTAGATCAATGTCATCCGGGTAGATTTCACGTCCCAATTGAATGGACTCCAAGGCTCCTTCCGGATCTTCAGCTTTTAGCGCATAGTTGTATAGCTGCAAAAAGATGTTCTTATCAGTAGAACCCGCCTCGTAGGCTTTCTTGAAGTTCTCCTTTGCACGATCCTCCTGCTCAGCACCTGCTGCGGCATACGCTGCATTTAAAATGGCATTGGTATCCGCAGGCATGATCATGTAAGCTGCCTCAAAGTTTGTAGCAGCTCCATCAAAGTTCTGATCGTTATAGTCTGTGATCGCAGCATTGTAATAATGTGCATAATAACCTTGCTTCTTCGTATCCACGTTTACCACACCACCGGTAGCAAGATCAAATGAACTTACTTTCTTCTGCTCAGGATCCAACTCAATTGCCTTGTCAAATGCTTTCAGTGATTCTTCCAGCGCACCGGGCTCATTGTTCGCAGTATCCAATGCAGCGTAGACCTGACCTCTTAAAAACCAGGTAGAAGGATCATTCATGGTCTTTTCATAATCGATCGCATCGTCGACAATGGTTTTTGCCGTAGCATAGTCGCCAGCTTCGATTGCGGGCTGTACTTTGTTGAGTTTAGGTTTGGGCTTCTTTTGTGAAAATCCAGCAATACATAGTACCGCAAGGATCAGTGATAAGTAGGTTCTCATGTTAACTAAATTATTCTTTATTATCATCATTGGTTTCTGTGTTTTCATTGGTCTCTGTTTGTTCCTCTTCTTCATCTGCTATCAGGGAGATTTTGGCAACGGCAGAGATCTCATCGTTTTCGTTCAGGCGTATGAGTTTAACTCCTTGTGTTGCTCGTCCCATCACTCTCAGATTATCCACTGACATTCGAATTGCAATCCCAGACTTGTTGATGATCATCAATTCATCACCATCAATCACATCTTTAATCGCCACAAGTTCGCCAGTTTTATCGGTAACATTCAAGGTTTTCACTCCTTTTCCTCCTCTTTTTGTCACCCGATAATCTTCCAGTTCAGATCTTTTGCCGTATCCCTGTTCGGATACAACCAGTAGGTTCGGTGGGTTCTTATAGTCTACACAAACCATACCAACTATGAATTCAGCATCAGAAATACTCATTCCACGCACGCCAGCGGCCATTCTACCCATCGATCGAACGTCGGATTCATGAAAGTTGATGGCCCTTCCCGAATTGCAGGCGATGATGATGTGACTGTCGCCATCGGTCATATTGACGTTCAACAGTTTATCTCCTTCATTGATGGTAATCGCATTGATTCCATTTTTTCTAGGCCTGCTGTATGCTTCCAGGGAGGTCTTCTTGATGGTGCCCTTTTGGGTACACATGACCAGAAAGTTGTTGTTGATGTAATCCGGGTCCTCCAGGGTTTTCACACTGATCACAGATCGAACCCGATCGTCCGACTCGATGTTGATCAGGTTTTGGATCGGCCGCCCCTTCGCAGCCTTGCTGCCTTCAGGCAACTCCCAGACTTTGATCCAGAAGACTTTGCCAAACTCGGTAAAAATCAACAGGTAATTATGCGCAGAAGCAATAAACAGGTGTTCGGTAAAATCATCGTCTTTTGAAGTAGCTGCCCTGCTTCCAACACCACCTCTGCCTTGCGTTCGGTATTCCACCAATGGAGTTCGCTTGATGTACCCTTGATGCGAGATGGTAATTACCATGTCTTCATCCGGTATCATGTCTTCAGCAGTGAACTCATCAGCACTATGCTCGATGTTTGACCTTCTTTCATCACCATAGCGCTCTTTCATCTCTGTGAGCTCTTCTTTGATGATGCTCATCCGAAGGTCTTCGTTGTTCAGGATCTCCTTCAACTTCTCAATGAGTTGTTTGATTTCCTCGTATTCTTTTTGAATCTTATCACGTTCCAGACCGGTCAGTCGCTGCAATCGCATGTCCAGGATCGCTTTGGCCTGTATTTCGGATAGGCTAAACTTGGACATCAAGCCTTCCCGAGCTTCATCCGGATCTCTGGAGGAACGAATCAGGTTGATGACTTCATCCAGGTTGTCCAGGGCAATCAGGTAACCCTCAAGGATGTGTGCTCTGCGTTCTGCCTCGTCCAGTTCAAACTGCGTCCTTCGAATGACCACTTCATGCCGGTGGTCGACAAAGTGTTTGACCAAGTCCTTAAGGTTAAGCGTCTTTGGACGTCCCTTGACCAGGGCGACATTATTGACACTAAAGGATGACTGCAGTTGGGTTTGCTTGTACAGGTTGTTGAGTACAATGTTTGGAATGGCATCCTTTTTCAAGTCATAGACTACCCGCATCCCCTGCTTATCTGATTCATCGCGAATGTCAGAGATTCCTTCAATTTTTTTATCGTTGATCAAAGCAGCTGTCTTTTCGATCATGCTTGCCTTATTGACCTGGTAAGGAATCTCAGTGACGATGATCTGTTCCCTTCCTGTACTTGTAGTATCGAAATGAGCTTTTGCACGGAGCATCACTCGGCCCCTGCCCGTTTCAAAAGCCGCCCGCACCCCCTGATAACCATAGATGGTGGCCCCGGTAGGAAAATCAGGTGCGGTCACGTGCTCCATTAAGCCTTCGATCGTAATCTCGTTGTCATCGATGTAGGCAATCACCCCGTCCACCACCTCAGAGAGGTTGTGTGGAGCCATGTTGGTGGCCATCCCTACGGCAATGCCGCTTGCTCCATTGACAAGCAGGTTGGGTATCTTAGAAGGTAATACACTGGGTTCCTCCGTGCTGTCGTCGTAGTTGGGAACATAGTCTACCGTGTTCTTTCTAATATCGGCCAGCAGTTCTTCAGAAATTCTTCGTAGTCGAGCCTCCGTATACCGCATGGCTGCGGGAGAATCTCCATCGACTGAACCAAAGTTTCCCTGACCATCTACCAACGGGTAACGCATGGACCATTCCTGGGCCATTCGCACCATGGTGTCGTAGACTGCAGTATCTCCGTGTGGGTGGTACTTTCCTAATACATCTCCCACAATTCTTGCACACTTCTTATAGGACTTATTGTAATTCACGCCTAATTCATCCATTCCGTACAGAATGCGTCTGTGTACCGGTTTGAGCCCGTCTCTGACGTCGGGCAGTGCTCTGGAAATGATTACGCTCATCGAATAATCGATGTAGGCGCCTCTCATTTCTTCCTCAATATTTATGGGTATGATATTCTCTTCTGAAGCTGAAAGATTTTCGAACTCTCCGTCTGACATTTAACCTATTTTGGGGTCTTGAAAAATAAACCCGCAAGATAGCAAATTTTGA
>CAZQDI010000094.1:8967-15174 GCA_964591785.1 uncultured Roseivirgaceae bacterium | reverse complement strand
CGTTTAACTCTAATTTTAAACGCCTCGATTTTTAGGGATTCTTACAATTAGACCTTGATATTATGTTAAGTACAAACCAGTTACGTCCAGGCGGGTTGGCAAGGCAAAATACCGAGGGTGCGGTTGGTCCTGTGTGTTGGGAGTGATTTATTTTGCCTAGATTTTTTGTTTACTTTTTCATCAATGGAAAAAGTAAAAGCCCAGTCGCTTGCGCCAAAGCTTCAGCGACGGAGCACGGCTTGAGCGTCACTTAAAGTACAACTCAATGAAGTCAAAATCTCCCGTCATAAGGCAAATTGCCTGGCTTTCCATGGTGCCACAAATACTCGTGATGGCTGTTCTGGTCTTGGCTTGGGATTATTTCTATCCATCAAAGGGGTTTTTATATGGTGCAGGTACGTATCTAGTAGTCTCGATTAGCCTCCGAAACTTTATTGCGAAGGACCATCGCAGCGGCATGCAGAAAGTAAAGTCCGGTGATTTTGAAAATGCAATTCAGGATTTCCAGAAAAGCTGTGATTTTTTCACAAGGTACGAATGGTTGGACCGCTACAGATATCTGACCTTGTTAAGCTCTTCCAGAATGTCCTACAGAGAAATGGCACTCAATAATATGGCCTTTAGTTATGGCCAGATTGGCGATGGAACTAAAGCAATAGCGTATTACAAAAGGGTACTGGCTGAATATCCGGGGAGTGTTATGGCTACCACAGCACTCAAGATGCTTGAATCAACTTCCGAACCAACGTAACACACCCTGCGAAGAGGTCTCAAACTCGCCGTCACAAGCTCGATACTGACGACTACTTTTTATTTCAACACCTCAACAATCTCTTCAAACCCACCTTTTCTGGCGAAGTCCAGGGCTGTTTCGCCGTTTTTGTTTTTTAAGGATTTGTCTGCGCCGCGAGCAATCAGCAGTTGGGCCAGCTCCAGCGAACCTTTGAAACACACGCCCATCAGGGCCGTGTTGCCCATCATCGGGTCTTGCGCATCCAGCTCAGCACCGTGGTCCAGCAGGACTTCTGCGACTTCCTTTTGGCCGAGGTAGGTGGCCAGCACCAACGGCGTGAAGCCCCGCTCATCTGGTAGGTTCGCCAGGGAGGGGCTGTTGGTCAAGGCGTTTTGCAGGTCTTGCAGGTTGTTGGTTCTGATCAGTTCTGGGATGTTCATGCACTTTCGTTTTTTAGTCTATCGTCCTTGAGCCGGACGGGCTGTCTTTTCTGAAATGTTTTACACTTCTGGTACTGGAGCAGGAGACCCAAAAAATAAGGCCTGCCATCCGGCAGGCCTCTCTTCGCTTCATACTCACTACCTCTCACGATCTTTAGAGATCGAAGCGGTCCAGGTTCATCACCTTGTTCCAGGCCGCTGCGAAATCAGTTAAAAATTTGTCTTGGTTGTCGCTCTGTGCGTACACCTCGGCTACTGCTCTCAGCTCCGCATTGGAACCGAAGACGAGGTCTGCCCGGGTGCCCGTCCACTTCACGTCGCCGCTGGTTCGGTCTTTGCCTTCAAAGGCATTGTCGTCGCCGTCTACCGCAGACCACTCCGTGTTGTAATCCAATAGGTTCACAAAGAAGTCGTTTGTCAGCTTGCCTGGCGTGTGGGTGAACACCCCGTGCTTCGAGCCGTCCCAGTTGGTGTCCAGCGCACGCATGCCACCAACCAAAGCGGTCATCTCCGGAATGGTCAGCGCCAACAACTGCGCTTTATCTACCAGCATGTCTTCGGCCTTGGCCGCATGCTTGTCGTTTTTGTAGTTTCTGAATCCGTCGGCATCGGGAGTCATCACGTCGTATGCGCTCACTTCGGTCTGCTCTTGCGTGGCATCCACGCGTCCAGGCGTGAACGGAACGGAAACTTTATGATCTGCTGCCTTCTCAATCGCGGCACATCCGCCCAATACGATCAGGTCGGCAATCGATACTTTTTTGCTGCCTTGTGCTCCATTGAATTCTTCCTGGATGGCCGTCAGCTTTTCGATGACGTTGCTCAGCTGTGACGGGTTGTTCACTTCCCAGTCCTTCTGAGGAGCTAATCGAACTCGTGCTCCGTTGGCGCCACCTTTCTTGTCTGAATCGCGGTAGCTGGAAGCCGAGGCCCAAGCCGCCGAGACCAATTCATTGGTTGAAAGTCCGGATGCAAGAATGGTTTCTTTCAGGTAAGCAACGTCTTTGTCGTCGATGGTGTCGTAGTCGGCTGCCGTCAACGGATCTTGCCAGATCAAATCTTCTTCCGGCACTTCCGGTCCTAGGTACCTTGACTTCGGCCCCATGTCTCTGTGAAGCAATTTGAACCACGCTCTGGCAAAGGCATCGGCAAACTCGTCCGGGTTGTCCAGGAATCTTTTGGAGATTTTCTCATACGCTGGATCCATGCGCAACGAAAGGTCCGTGGTCAGCATGAACGGAGCGGTCGTCTGGCTCGCGTCGTGTGCGTGTGGTACAGTCCCGTCTCCGGCGCCGTCTTTCGGGGTCCACTGGAAGGCTCCCGCAGGGCTCTTGGTCAGCTCCCACTCGTACTCAAACAGGTGGGTGAAGTAATCGTGGCTCCACTGGGCCGGTGTTTTGGTCCAGGCACCTTCGAGGCCACTGGTGATGGCGTCTGCTCCTTTACCTGTGCCGTGGTTGTTTTTCCAACCCAGGCCTTGCATTTCAAGGGGCGCTCCGGCAGGCTCGACGCCCACGTTGGAGTCAGGGGCCGCGCCGTGTGCTTTACCAAATGAGTGACCACCGGCGATGAGTGCTACAGTCTCTTCGTCGTTCATGGCCATCCGACCAAAGGTTTCACGGATGTCGTGTGCAGCAGCTACGGGATCAGGCTTGCCGTCCGGACCTTCCGGATTCACGTAGATCAGTCCCATGTGGGCTGCGGCTAATGGATTCTCTAATTCTCTTTCGCCTGTGTATCGATTGACACCCAGCATTTCATTTTCCGATCCCCAGTAGATGTCTTGCTCAGACTCCCAAATGTCTTCTCGTCCGCCACCAAATCCGAACGGCTTGAAACCCATGGACTCCAGCGCGACGTTACCGGTCAGGATCAACAAATCAGCCCAGGAGATTTTATTGCCATATTTCTGCTTGATGGGCCATAGCAACAGTCGTGCTTTGTCGAGGTTGCCGTTGTCAGGCCAGCTGTTCAAAGGCGCGAATCGCTGTGCGCCGGTGCCACCGCCACCCCGACCGTCGGTTTGTCGGTATGTACCTGCGGCGTGCCACGTCATCCTAATGAAGAACGGACCATAGTGCCCGTAATCTGCAGGCCACCACTCTTTGGAGTCGGTCATGAGGTCATGCAGGTCTTTTTTCAGGGCTTGATAATCTAGTTTCTTGAATTCCTCGGCGTAGTTGAAGTCCGCGCCCATTGGGTTGGACTTATTGGCATGTTGTCGAAGAATGTTGAGCTTCAGGGCATTGGGCCACCAATCGGTGTTCTGGGTCCCGGCTCCGGCTGTAGCTTTCAGTGGTCCGCCGAAGTAAGGACACTTTGTGATGTCACCGCTAGTGGCGGTTCCGTTTCCATGAGAATGATCCATTGTGTTTAAGAGAATTTTGGTTGATTAAATGTCAATATTGTGTTTGTATAACACCTCAAATTTCTAATAGTTTTATTCAATTAAATTTATTGCTATATAAGAAAAACCTATGACGATCAATCAGCTCCAATATGCCCTGGCTCTAAGTAAACATGGCAACTTCAAGCGTGCTGCCGAAACCCTGGACATCAGTCAGCCGGCCTTGAGTTTGCAGATCCAAAAATTGGAGGATGAAGTCGGTTTTAAGCTGTTTAATCGGAATACAAACCCCATCCAGGTCACGGAGGACGGCAAGCTTTTTTTGATCAAAACCCAGGAAGTGGTTTCGGGCGTCATTCAGCTGCAAAACTTTACCTCTGAGATCAAGGAGGATTTTTCCGGAAGGCTGAAAGTCGGGATCATCCCCACGCTCGCACCGTTTTTGGTGCCGCTGTTCATCGAGTCGTTGGAGGCAGACTACCCGAACCTGCAACTGATCATTCAGGAGCAGATCACCGAGCGGGTGGTGAACAATGTACGAAATGGCGAACTGGATGTGGGCATCATTTCTACACCCATCGATGTCTACGGGATCAAGTCGATTCCGCTTTTTTACGAAAAATTCTTTGTGTACACGTCAACGAGTAAATCATCCCCTGCGGAGTTCCATCTGGAAGACATTAAGTCGCAGCGTTTGTGGCTGCTGGATGAAGGCAACTGCTTTCGAGATCAGGTCAATGACTTTTGTGACCTGGCAAGCAACCGGGAGGGCCGCAACCTGGTGTATCAGAGCAACAGCATTGATGCGTTGATCCGAATTGTAGACACCAAGGGTGGAGTTACCATACTGCCGGAGCTGACGTCCCTGGCGTTGAACGAATACCAGGAAGACAATCTAAAAGTGATCAGCGGCCGCCCCAAGGCGAGGGAAATCAGTATGATCGTCACCAACAATTACAACAAGGAACGCTACATTAATGTACTGGGCGAAAAAATCAAAAACAACATTCCGCATCACATGTTAGAGGTGCAGGACTACGAAATCGTGGACCCCAACATCCAGATCAGATGAGAGGAAACGTCTTTTTTCTTGCCTTATTCATGGGACTCTTTGCGCATGCACAAGGAGAGCCCACCTACAAAGGAAAGTATGGCATCGACGACTTTTCCAAAATGCCGGCTGCACCTGACTACAGCCAGCTCAGGTATTGGATTGCCCATCCGGAGCTGGAGGATGAGGCGGATCAGGTGCCCGGACCAGCGCAGCAGGTGGATTTACAAGAAGGAGATCCCGTGGACATATTTTTCATCTATCCGACCATTTATGCCAAGAAGCAGCAAGAGGCCAATCCCTGGTTTGCGGATGTGAACGATGAAAAGCTGAATGAAAACATTGCCACCTCGACCATTAAATACCAGGCATCGGTCTTTAACGAGTCGGGCAAAATCTACGCTCCGCTTTACCGTCAGGCCCACATTGCGATTTACTATGCCGACCTTGAACTTCGAAAGGAGGCCCTGGCCCTCGCATATCAGGATGTAAGGCAAGCGTTTGAGTACTACCTGGAACACTACCATCAGGGCAGACCTCTCATCATCGCCTCCCACAGCCAGGGGACAGACCATGCAGTGACCCTTTTAAAAGAGTTTTTTGATGGCAAGGCAGCGATGCAAGAAAAGCTGGTTGCCGCTTACCTGGTAGGCATGCCCATCAAACGGGACACGTTTAAGGAAATAGCGCCATGCACAACTCCTGATCAGGTTGGGTGTTGGCTGACGTGGAACACCTATAAGAAAGGCTACTATCCCCCGCACCATGATTACTGGTATGGCGGCGCTTTTAATATTAATCCGCTGAGCTGGATGGACAACGACGAGTACATGGGGTTTGATGCCAACAAGGGGGGCATACTCAAAAACTTTAAAAAAATCCGTCCGGGTGTGTCGGATGCCCAAAGCGTGGACGGGCTGCTGTGGATCAACAAACCTCGATTCTTTGGGAACTTCCTGATCAACTGGAATCGCTACCATGTGGTGGATTACAACCTGTTTTATACGAACATTAAGGAGAATGTCCAACTTCGAGTGGACACCTACCTTGGGCGGTGAGGTGCATCCATTCAGAAACAACCAATCATGAAGACCAGGGTCTCAAATTCTGTCATCTCGACGGTAGGAGAGATCTGCATGGAGGCACATAGATTTCTCGTTGCACTCGAAATGACAGCGTACTACTAGAGAATAGTTAGGTTCAATTGATCCCAATGTTTTTTCAGAAGCAACCAATCATGAAGACCTGAGTCTGTTTCGGGCCATTATGGCAATTCTAATTCAGTCATCCCGACGATCGGAGAGATCTGCAAGGAAGCACGTAGATTTCTCGCTGCACTCGAAATGACAGCGTACTACTAGAGAATAGTTAGGGTCAATTAATCCCAATGTATTTTCAGAAGCAACCAATCATGAAGACCAGAGTCTGTTTCGGGCATGATAGCAGTCACTTCCTAGTTCAGTCATCTCGACGGTAGGAGAGATCTGCATGGAGGCACATAGATTTCTCGCTGCACTCGAAATGACTGCTTGCTGAACCGAGTTTCATCATAGTGCTGTAAACACTTTTTTATTTCAGGTCGCTATTTGACCTTGAAAGAGGCAAAGATCTGTTGGGCGATGGCATGGTAGTTATC
>CAZQDI010000094.1:0-8867 GCA_964591785.1 uncultured Roseivirgaceae bacterium | reverse complement strand
GCTATTTGACCTTGAAAGAGGCAAAGATCTGTTGGGCGATGGCATGGTAGTTATCGTACTGCTCTTGTTCCGCGGTAAACGTCAGGATGTAGGCTTTCCTGTCGATCAGCCAGCATCGTTGGAAGAACTGTAGCTTATAAATGCCCATCGTTCCCGTGTAGCTGATTTCATGGAAATCTCCTTTTCTTTCGCTGGTCAGAAACGTCGCCTCGGTAATCATGGACTTAATCTGATTTTCCGAAAGATTGATAAAGTCAGTCAGATCCATGTCGTAGCCTGACAAGTCTTGAATAACGAGATTTACATTTTCTCTAAACTGATCTCCCTGGAGCTTAAGTGGAGAGAGCAGGATAAAGCTCATGCCCATTTGCCCACTTTGGTTCAGTTCCCAGGTGGTGGGGTATTCGATCGTGCACTCCTCGGTAGTCAACTGCTCGAAAGCGTCCTGACCGTGCAGGACACTAATGGAGAAGAGTAAGACCATGGTGGTAATTGCTCTCATTTTTTGATCATTATTTTTTCCAGTTGTCCCGTAAGGTAATGGTACGATTGAATACCAGCTGGTCGGAATTGGAATCTTCATCTACCCGAAAGTAGCCAATCCGTTCAAACTGCATCTGGTCTCCCATTTTGGCATCTTTCAGAGAGGGTTCCAGTACGGCACTGGTATTGACTTCCAGTGAGTCCGGATTGAGGTGATTCTTAAAGTCGTCCTCAATGGCCCCCATGTTTTCTGTCTGAAAGAGTCGATCATACATTCTGATCTCCGCATTCAAGGCATGCGGCACTGAAACCCAACCCAGGGTGCCTTTGACTTTCTTTCCGCTGGTATCCTGCCCGCTTTTGCTGTTGGGGTCGTATTCTGCATACAATTCTTCGATGGTCCCATCTTCAGCTTTCTTGAAGCCAGTACACTTAATGATGTAGGCAAATTTGAGCCGAACCTCCCGGTCCGGACCCAGTCGGTACCACTTTCGGGGACTTGGAGGGTCTTCCATAAAGTCGGCTTGGTCGACATAGATCTCGCGGGTGAAGGGCATTTCCCGTGTACCTGCGGATTCGTCTTCCGGATTATTGATCGCAGTCAGGGTCTCAGTTTTGTCTTCCGGCCAATTGGTAATGATCACTTTGAGTGGATTCATGATCCCAAAGACGCGATTGACCTTTTTGTTGAGGTCTTCTCTAACTGCATGCTCCAGCACTGCCACGTCGGTCAGGCCGTTCCGCTTGGCGACGCCGATGGACTCTGCAAACTTGCGAATGGCTTCGGGGGTGAACCCTCGTCGCTTGATTCCGGCAATGGTGGGCATTCTAGGGTCGTCCCAACCGTTGACGTGTCCCAATTCCACCAATTCACGCAGACTCCGCTTGCTCACAATGGTGTAGCTGAGGTTTAATCGGGCGAATTCGGTCTGTTCGGAAGGGTAGATTCCCAATTCCCGGATCAACCAGGCATACAAGGGGCGGTGTACTTCAAACTCCAGGGTGCAGAGCGAATGGGTGATGTTTTCGATGGAGTCCGACTGTCCATGCGCCATGTCGTAGGTAGGGTAGATGCACCAGTCGTCACCAGTCCGGTGATGGGCCATGTGCTTGATGCGGAAAAGAATGGGGTCCCGCATGTGCATATTGGGTGAGCTGAGGTCGATCTTGGCGCGTAGCACCCGAGCTCCATTTTCAAACTCCCCTGCTTTCATTCGTTGAAACAGGTCGAGGTTTTCCGCCACGGACCGATCACGGTAGGGGCTGGGTGTGCCTGGTTGCGTCGGAGTTCCTCTCAATGTGTTGAATTCATCCGCTGGAAGGTCGTCGACGTAGGCACTGCCTTTCTTGATCAGAGATACAGCCAGCTGATACAACTGATCAAAGTAGTCAGAGGCATAATATTCACGATCTCCCCAGTCGAAACCGAGCCAATGAACATTTTCTTTGATGGAATCAACGTATTCTGTTTCTTCCTTTTCCGGGTTGGTATCGTCGAATCGTAGGTTGCAGACTCCGCCGTACTTTTCCGCAAGCCCAAAGTTCAGGCAGATGGACTTGGCGTGCCCGATGTGAAGGTATCCGTTAGGCTCCGGAGGAAAGCGTGTGATGATGGATGTGTGCTTGCCTTCCGCCAGATCTTTTTCGATCATCTGTTCGATGAAATTCAATGATTTTTTTTCTTCCTCCATGAGATGTTTCAATCAAGGCGGCAAAACTACAAACTAATGGATTCGATCGTTCACGATTGTAAAAGGTTTCCTCAAAACCTGGTGCTGAGTATGGAATTTTCACTGAGAAATGAATAAAGTGACAGCAATGAAAAATTGCACTTTATCAATATTTTATTGACAAATAAGGACATTTCATAGGACTATTTTAATCATTTCGAAAAAATCCGAATCTTCATCGATCCAATTGACCGTTTCGAAGAAGTCTTCTTTTGAATTGTTTTCTGGCTGCTACTTTCGAACTATTGAAACTTTCAACCAATTCAACCAAGTGCTATGCTAAGTTTATTTAAAACGCCAAAAAGTTCTTTGCAAAAAAAATATGATAAGCTAATGAAGGAAGCTTATCAACTTTCTAAGGTAGATCACCAGGAAAGTTTAAGGATTCAAAAAGAGGCCCAGAAGATTCGATTAGAATTGAACAGATAACCTCTTTGACTGATTTTATCGCCTGTAGACCGATGGATTGTATTCTTCTGTAAACTACCACCAAGTGTAAGGAAGGATACTTTCCAACTACATCTCACCATAATCACACGCCAAAATTTAGAGTAAGCCTCATATTTGCGTTTCACCAGACGCGATATGAGGCTTTTCTATTTATTATTAGTCATTGTTCTGATCGGGTGCCAGTCTACTACTTCGACTGCCGAAACAGCAACCTATACTTATCAATCACCTGCTCATCACTCGGAGTCCATTGATCGGGTATTTGCAGCCCATGGAGGCTACGAAAAATGGAGTCAGATGAAAACACTCTCTTATCTCAAAGGAGACGAATCCACCATTACCAACCTTCAAAATCGAAAGATCCGCTTGGAATCACCAGGTCGCACCATCGGCTTTGACGGGTCGGATGTCTGGGTCAGTCCGGATACCTTAGCTACGGATCGTATCAGGTTTTATCACAACCTCTACTTCTATTTCTACAGCATGCCATTTGTGGTTGGCGACCCCGGAGCTAGTTATGAAGACCTTCCTGCCAGAATCCTGAATGGCAAATCTTACGAGGGAGTAAAAGTTTCCTATGGTGCTGGGGTCGGAGACGCACCCGACGATAATTACATCATTTGGTATGATCCGAAAACGTATTTGATGGAATGGCTGATGTATACCGTCACTTACCGATCAGGTGAACCTTCTGACTCTTACAGTCTTATTAAATACGATGGCTGGCAAGAAGTGAATGGTTTGTTGCTGCCTACTTTTCTTCAATGGTACCAATACGATCAGGAGGTCGTCGGTGATCCAAGAGGAGATGGTGCGCAGTTTTCCGAGATTCGTCTATCTGAGCAAGCTCCGGAGTCCTCGCTATTTGCAAGGCCTGACAATGCAGCCATTGCTCCAAGATAGGTCACTGGATCAAGGTGTCGTGAAATCCTGCCCTTAACCATTGCCCTTTTTGTAAGACCCACAGGTTGGTTACTCGAAATGATTTGGCATACGGAACCCCTGCCTCTATGCCCTGCACAGTAATCTTACCCGTAACAAGGGCACTCGCATCATAGTAGGTGATGGCTACTTCATCCATTTCATAGTGATCAACCGTGAGGTGGCCGCTGGCTAACTTTTCACTTCGATCCTCCATATATCCCAGCCACTTTTCCTTTCCGAAGGACTTCCACGAGCTATTGGTATGGACATAGTTGGGAGTAATCATGGAAGACAATTTTTCGACATCCCCAATTCTGAAGGCTTCATTGAATTCCGCTAGTTGGGCTTCCAGCGCGGTAGGTCGATGGTCGCTACAACCGAGGAGCAATGCACCAACCAAGAGCGTTAGGACTCGTTTCATATATCTTTGATTTCTATTTTGGATAAAACTATATGTTGTCACGAAAATTCTTGTTTGTTGTTCTTGCGCTGCTATCGATTTCGTTAGCTGCTCAGGAACCTAAATCTCCGTTAGAGAATCTGCCTGATTACGTAAAGCAGATTACCCACTTCGGTCAGCGTGCAGATTGGTCGCATGATGGCAAGCGCATCCTATTTATCGAGAAGACTTTTGGCGATGTTTTCGAGGTGGAAGTGGAGACCGGGCTGATCCGACCGATGACTCACCATTTTTTTCATGAAGGGTTTGTCAGGGCACTATACCTTTCGAATGGAGATATTCTTCTTTCCGGTGCCCGAAATTTCAATGCCGACGATCCCTGGAAAAGTCGTGACGCCCGAAATACCGAGTTGTGGGTTCTGGATAAACGATTGACCGGCCCTCCTGTCGCCTTGGGTGTCCATTGCAAGGAAGGTCCGGCCGTCTCTCGTCAAAACCTGACCATTGCATGGGCACTGGGCACTACGGTCTATTCCGGCTCTCTCGAGTATGTCAATGGAAAGCCGAAACTGAAGCAATGGAGGCCATTGTTTACTTCGGAAGATGTGCCTTCCCCAGCTAAGGGATGGGATGTAGAAACACAGAATTTTAATCCAATGAACGAAAAAGAATTATTCTTTTATTCGTTTGGAGGACAATTTGGATTTCAGGCGGAGGTGCTGAGTTACAACCTCGAGGAGAAGTCGTTCAAGAACTATTCAAAAAGCAAGGAGACTTATGATGAGGCGGAGGGGATTTTTCCCAATGGACTCAGCATGCTCATTGAAAGCAACCGTCATCGTCCCAAGTATAAAGGCATGAAGGAGTTTTTGACATTGGATATTTACAAGCTGGATCTTGCCGGCGATGGGATCGTAGAACGTGTCACCTTTTTTAATGATAATCCGGAGTACAAAGCCTCTAACCCGGTAGTCAGTGACGATGGGAGGTACATGGCTTTTCAGTATGCGCAGGTGGCTGATGAAGCAGGTGTTGGCCGAGGAATCCTGGTGATGGACCTTGATAAATGGGAAAAGAAAAAGGGGAAACGTTAATTCCCCCTTTGCTGTCATCTTAAAAGTCTTTTACTCACCAATCATGACAAAGGCGCCCCAATAGTATGGCTTTTTGTATTTGTCCCGTATTCGTTTTTGTGCTGAGTTAAATGCACGTTGCTTGTCGCCGTGTGACAGCCACTCTTCATAGAATACCGTCATCAGCTCCTGCGTTGCATCATCATCTACCGTCCACATGGACATGATAATGGCATCCGCACCGGCAATCTGGAATGCACGCTGCAATCCATAGACTCCTTCGCCGTTTTTGATTTCACCAAGTCCGGTTTCACAAGCTGACATGACTACCACGTCCGTCTGGTCCAGATTCATGTTCATGGCCTCGTAGGCTGTCAGGATGCCATCGTCGCCATTGTGCTCTGCGGTGATTTCACCGGACTGAATATAGGTATTTGCACCAGCGAGGATCAACCCTGATCTTAGTAAAGGATTTTCAGCATAGGTATCTTCTGATTTTTCATCCGGATCTAGCTCCAGGAAGAAACCATGAGTCGCAATGTGCAGGATATTTGGATTGTCTACACTTTTGAGCTTGCCTTCCAACGCGTCATTCAAGAAATATGCATCAGCTTGCTTATCAGAATTGTCGTAGAGGCTGTCAATTAATTCAACCTCTTTCTTGGTACCAGGTAGCATGGCCAGCCCATTGAATGAGCGCATATATCTTACCAGGTTTCCTCGCACCCCTCTTGGAATCGAGGCACCTCTTTCGAGCGATCCTTCGCCACCACTTCGAGTGCCGCGAATGCCACGCACGCCACGCACCCCCCGATCTTCTGCTTCACCCGTGGTGGTCTCATCGGCACCCATGCTGTATTCAGGATAGCCAAAAAATACACTTCTGCCTCCGGCTTCAAATTCAGGGGATTCTTCTAACAGGTCTTTGGTATTGGTAACCAGAGCCAGATCTATCTCATCAAGAAGGTAGTTCTTGGTCTTTGAGTTTTGCAGCGTATAGATGCTGATCTGATTGTAGACACCATCTGGTGCAAAGTAAATTTTATCTATCCCCTCCAGTCTGCGTGCAATCGGCTCCCAAAACAGGCGATAGGAGTAGTTTTCAGAAATCTTAAAACGGATGGCATTACGATAGTTCGCCAGGAATTTTTTCTCCATCTGGGCCCCATTTCGGAGGATGATCATTTCCGGATGGTCTTCAGTATCGTGCCGTACGATCATCGCTGCATAGTGGACCTCATCGGTAAAGACGCCTGCGGAGTCCGTGGAAAAGTCACGATAGCGAACCATCTCTACAGCGGCTTCTCCAGGCTTTAAGACATCTCTGATGTCTTTCCATGACAATTCTTTATTGGCGAAATTTTTACCAAAGGCTTCTGAAGACTTGCTGAGTTCTTCTTCCAGGGTATTCGAAGCGTCTGTCAACGAATCAATCTTTTTATTTCGAACTTCAATGTCCATTTCAGTTGCGCTGAAAAGTTTCGCCATTTGTTCTTTTTGCGAAATCCACAGTTCGAACTTGTCGATCAAGGCCTGATCGCCGCTTGCCAGAATGCTCTCTCTCACTTTAGTGGTAGCATACATGATCAACCCTTTCAATGCTAACTGATAATCGTAAATTTCACTTAGCAGATCTTTATTTTCCGAAGAAGTCTCCTCAATGAAGGAGATGTACTGCTCAAATCCCGGGCGAAGCTTTGTGTAGTAAAAAGTGGCTTTTTCTTCCTCGGTCAATACCGGAAAGAATGAGTTGATTTGCTTGAAATAATTCTTAAAGGTTTCTTGATAATACTTAAGCGCCTCCTTTGAATCCCCCTTCTTCCAATTTAGAAAAGCCATCTGTTTGGAGCTCAGTGCAAACTGCGGGTGGTCCTTCCCTAATGCAGCTCTCCTGATTTCATAGGCCTTGGTTGCCAATGGCTCCGCCTTGTCGATTTCATTGTACACCAGTTGGGCATCGGCCAATGCCGCATAGGGATAGGCAGTTTCGTGATGTTCGTCACCAAGTGTCCGGGTATAGGTTGCTATCGCATTTTCACCATAGGTGATGGCTTCATCGATCTGCCCGGTCTGTACATACAATCGGGAAAGCAAGCTTTCGGCCCTTCCATAGTCAATCACTTTGTCATCGCCTTCGGCGGCTTTATCAAAAGTGGTCAGTGCACTTTTGAAAAATTCTTCGGCCTGACTATTGTTCTTCGCATACAGGTGGGTTCTGCCAATATTGAGGAGGTCAATTCCATAGATAAAGGAATCGTCACCATAAAATTCTTCATCGGTCGCGACGACCTCTTGCTGCAACGCTAAGGCTCGATCGTAATTGCCCAGACTGAAATAAATTCGTGATAAGTTGCCCTTGATCCCCTGAATAGCATCTTCATAATCCCCTTCGGACCGTTCCAGGATGGAAATCGCTTCGAGGTAAACCTCTTCCGCTTCTGCCAGCTTACTTTTTTCCTCATACAATACACCCAGGCTGTTTAAGGTGGAAATGTACTCAAAGGAAGTCTCGAGCCCGTTGTCGAAAGCGAGGTCAATGGCCTGCTGCAATGTTCTTTCCGCTTTCTTAAAAGAACCCTCAATTGCATAGCTATCACCCAAAGATTTGATCACGCCTAAATGAAGCAAAGTGTTCTTTTCGACATTTTTTCTAAGGTCGAGGATTTCGGTGCGTGCTTTCATGGCACTTTCCGTATTCAAATAAAGGTCGACCAGGCCCATCGCTGTATCGAAATAAGTTTCGCTGGACTTTCCGTATTTCCCCTCATCGTACTCTTTGGCTTCGATCAGCAGGCTTTCTGCCTTGCCGTAATATCCCAGATCATAGTTGATGTTGGCCAAAATCGCTTTGACATCGGAATGGCCCTCATCGGGTTGTATTTTTTGTCTGAGGTTGAGTTCCTGGCTGTAGTAGTCTAATGCGGTTTGCAATTCATCCAGTTCATAGTAATATGCCTCTCCCAAAAAGGAGTACACATTGGCAGCGACCGTATCTTCTTGGCTGAGAAAAGTCTCTCGTGCTTTGTCCTCATTGTCGAGGATGGTTGCATAGTCATAATCTAGAAAAGCATCGTCCAGCTTGTAATAAAACTTTTCATCCTTCTTACTGGCAAACTGCGCTAGTAGGGAGGTAGATAGTAGGCAAAATAATGAGGCTTGTAAGAATTTCATGGTAGTGTCTTTGAAGCTAAAATATGGGTAGAGTACTCGTTCAATTTAACGACTGCTAAAATTAATACATTGATTCTCTTGGTTTTATACAATTTATAGTGGAAAAAAGAATATTAGTCGAATTAATGATTCATTTGATGATGTGTAATCCACAATCTCTTAGTTTAGTATAGGGGAAGTACTGTCCGAATTACCATTTTTTTGGTATTTACATTCAATCAGAACTTCACTAAATTGAGACGATTCTTTACCACCTAATGAAGCAACATGAGAAAGAGTGTACTTCGAAAGTCTTTTTGTTCATCACTTTCGCTATTCATCCTGATCAACCTAACCACCGCCCAGTTTACGACCACTTGGGCAGCCACTGGAGGGAGCATTACAATTCCCGCCAGAGATGGCTTTACTTACAACTATGATGTTTCTGTCAGTAACCTAACAAACCCGGGGATTGCTGAGCCGGGTCCGTTTAATAACGAAGGAGGCTCAATGACGATTCCAGGTCTTGAGGACGGGAGCACTTATCAAGTCGATATCACCGGAACTTTTCCGGGCATTTTCTTTAATAATGCGGGAGATAAGGACAAGATCTTAAGTGTTGAACAATGGGGAAGTAATCCCTGGCAGACCATGCAA
>CAZQDI010000093.1:0-15644 GCA_964591785.1 uncultured Roseivirgaceae bacterium | reverse complement strand
ATTGAACTTCTTGAACTCGCCAAGCGAGTCGCATTGTATGCCGGATTTCATAAAAATACAGAAGCGTATGATTCTGAAATATTGAAGATCAAAAAAGAACTACTTGGTGAAGATGCTCCTGAATACCATCTCACAAAAGTGAAGCTTGCAAACTACTATGTTGACTTCACAGACAAATTCACTGAAGCCAATGAGATTTATACCACCAGTTATCATGGGATTGTAGCACCAGAAATCACGAAGGGACACATTGATTACCTCGATATACAAAATCACTTGGCCAAGTTTTATCAGGAAATCGATGACTATGACAAATCATCCGAAATTTTAGATGATGCGTTGCTCGCTGCAAGAGTAAAATACGATAATGAAGACATCGAGTATGGCAGAGAGCTGGAGAAGATTGGCAATCTTCAGATTAGCATCGGCCAATATGATAAAGCCACCAAGAACCTGGAAGGTGCAATCGAGATCATGGCCAACACCAAGACTGAGGTGGCCCTTACTTACCTGGCAGATGCTCTCATTACAAAAGCTAAACTTCTTTCCATCAAGGGAGAGTATGATCAGGCAGAAGAACTTATCTATGACTCTGACAACTTTAGGGCAAAAGGAGCACTCACTACCGATGTCGCCAGTCTGAATCAAGCGGAAGATCTGGGAGGTCTTTACATGAACATTGGCCGATATTCAGATGCTCAACAATTATTAGTAGAGTCCTTAAAAGATAAAACCAACCAGTTTGGGCCTAAAAGCCGACACCTTAATTATCCGCTGGTACAAAATGCCCGGCTAAACCTTATCAAAGGCGACTACACCGAAGCTGAACAACAGGCCAGGAAAGCAAATACCATCAGCACCAGCATCTTTGGAGATGAATCAACTAAGACGGTGCCCTCGATGTTATTATTGGCCGATGTGTATACCACGATTGGGGACTACGAAAAAGCCGAAGGTCTGCTTAAAAATGCCATTGAAATTCAAGAAGGGAAATTTGGGAGAGAACACATTGACGTGGGGAACTCCATTTCAAAACTGGCTTTGGTCTATTTCTACCAGGACAAATCTCTCACAGAAATACAAAACCTCTTTCAAGAGGCGGAACGCATCATCGGTAAAAAACTTGGGTCAAACAACCCAACCTATGCTGATATTCTGAAAAATATGGCTGTGGCTAATATAGCAGCAGGCAACTATTCGCTGGCGTTCAGCTACCTCGACCAGGCTGAGAGTGTCTGGTCAAAGAAGATCGGTAAGCGAAACAATATCAACGCCGCCACCACACAAGTGCTTAAAGGTGATATCTATTACAAACAAAAGAACTACAACGAAGCAGAGAAATTCTACGAAGATGCGCAAAAGCAGTACGACAAGGTATTCAGTGAAAATCACCCTGAATATGTGAAAGTGCAATCAAAATTGAGCAAAACCTACTTCATGCAGGAACGCTATAAAGACTCCCAAAATGAAATGGAGGAAGTACTTGCCAACTACAAAGGGTTCATCGCGGAATATTTCCCTGCATTAAGTGAACGAGAGAAGGCAAAATTTTGGAACACCATTAAAGAAGATTACGAGTTCTACAATACACTGATCATCAGTAGAAATCGAACAAAAAGATACATAGGAGAGCTTTACAACAATGCACTACTTACGAAAGCGCTCCTTCTTAACTCCTCCATCAAGGTTCGCCAGCGAATCCTTAACAGCGGAGATGACGAACTCATCAACCTCTATACAGAGTGGATTGAAAATAAAGAACTTCTTACAGCAGCGCTGTCAATGAGTGCGCAGGACTTGGTTGAAAATAATATAAATCCAAGTGCCCTCGAAGAAAGTGTCGAGCTTCTGGAGAAGAGCATCAGCCTAAAGTCAGAGATATTTAAGGAAAGTGCAGATGCCGAGGCAGTCACCTGGGATAATGTAAAAGAAGCTTTAGGAGAGAATGAAGTCGCCATTGAAATGGTGCGATTCCGCTACTTTGACCATGACTTTACAGACCAGGTCATGTATGCGCTACTGTATGTAAAGGGAGAGAAACGATCTGAACCTGAGATGATTCTCTTGGAAAACGGAAAAGAATTGGAAAGCAGGTATCTGAAGTTTTATCGGAACAGCATCAAGTACAAAGTCAACGACAAATATTCTTACGATCAATTCTGGCTGCCCATCAATCAACAGATCGGCACGGCATCTACCCTTTACATTTCTCCTGACGGAGTGTATAACCAGATCAACCTGGAAGCCATCCCTACTCCCGATGGGAAATATGTGATTGACAACTCCAACATCATTTTGATCAGCAATACCAAAGATTTACACTTCAATAAAATCAAATCAAAGGGGATTACAGAAAAGCAGTATGCAATGATGTTTGGAAACCCGCAGTTTTATGTTTCTACCCAACCAGGAAGCCCACTGCCAGCTTCGGGATTGACGAGATCAACTGCAGAGGTCGTCACACCACTGCCGGGGACTAAACGAGAAATAGAGGAGTTGGATGATTTACTGGACCGCAAAGGATGGGAAACTGAAAAGTACACTGAAGACCTGGCGGCTGAGGCTCAAATTAAGAAAGTGACCAACCCAAGAATCTTCCATGTGGCAACACACGGATTCTTTAAGGAGGAAAAGAAGGTGGCCAAGTTAGACCAAGAGTTTAACGAAACCGCAGCTTATGACAATCCGCTATTAAAGACCGGCCTTTTACTATCTGGGGCGGGAGATATCCTAAATCAAACCCAGTTTAACTACAATGTGGATAATGGTATCCTGACCGCTTATGAAGCCATGAACCTCAATTTGGACCAAACAGACCTGGTAGTGCTCTCAGCCTGCGAAACCGGACTTGGTGAGATTGAAGCAGGTGAGGGCGTGTATGGTTTACAGCGAGCCTTCCTGGTAGCAGGAGCTAGAACGATCATCATGTCTTTATTCAAAGTGAGTGATGAAGCTACTCAGCAACTGATGCTTAAGTTTTATCGAAAATGGATAGAAACTGGCAACAAGCGACAAGCATTCATTGACGCGAAGAAGGAAATTCGAAACGAATTCAGAGACCCCATTTATTGGGGGCCTTTCGTCATGATCGGATTGGATTAGTAAAAGAGAAGTTCATTCAAAGCCAGCCACCGTGCTGGCTTTTTTTATGCCAAGCCCAAAGCCATGAATAAAACGGCTGCCAAACATCCCCCAACAAGTGGCCCAAGCACCGGAATCCACGCATAGCTCCAGTTGCTGTCTCGTTTTCCTGAAATAGGGGCCACTGCATGAAAAATTCTTGGACCCAGGTCACGAGCAGGGTTAATGGCATAACCTGTGGACCCACCCATTGACATGCCTATGACCACCACAAGCAAGGCCACAGGGAGTGCACTTAAGGAACCAAGGCCCTCACCAGAAACCAGAAAGAATACACCAAATACCAATACGAATGTACCCAGCACCTCGGAAAGAAAGTTATCCAACGTGCTCTTAATGGCAGGACCCGTACAAAACAGTCCCAGCTTTGAATCCGGATCCGCAGTCGCGGAAAAATGCGGGCGATATTGCAGGTATGCACCCCAGGCGCCTAAAAATGCACCTAGCATCTGCATAGCAAGATATCCGGGCACCATGTCCCAGGAAAATTTTCCAGCTACCGCCAGCCCGATGGTCACTGCCGGATTGATGTGTGCCCCACTTGAAGAGCCCGCAATAAATACCGCTGTAAATACGGCTAACCCCCAACCCAACGAAATGACTACCCAACCCGAACTATTGCCATAAGTCTGCTTCAATGAGACGTTGGCATTGACACTGTTTCCAAGTAACAATAGAATAAAAGTACCGATCAGTTCTCCGATGTAAGGGTTCATAGTTGTCAGGTTTTGAGGATATGTAATTTAAAAATAAACGAGCCTGCTATTATTTTACTGGGACCAGCCAATAAATCTCAATTTGGTAACAATGCCACGGTGCGACTTTTGACGAAACGGACCGTCCCTATTTTTTCCGCTTCACACCTCGCACTGCCTCTGCAGTCCAGGGATCATCAGGCCAATGATGCTTCGGATATCGACCTTTGAGGTCTTTCCGCACATCGAAGTAGGTCTCGTTCCAGAAGTTTTTCAAGTCCGAAGTAACCTGAACAGGTTTAAAACCAGGAGATAAAAGATGGATCAACAGGAGTTGCTTTCCATCATTGACCGCAGGTGTTTCTGCCATCCCAAACAACTCCTGGATTCGGGCAGCCAGCACCGGTGCCTCTCCGTTGTCCCGGTACATGACCTTAATGTTAGAGCCACTTGGTACTTTGATTTTTGTTGGCGCCAATGTGCTTAGTTCTTCTTGTTTTTCGTATGCTAATGAATGGAGGAGCACCTCTTCTAGATTAATTTTTTTTAACTCCTGAGGTTTTCGAACCTCCTCCAAGTAAGGCCCCAACCAATCTTCATTGGTAAGAAGTAGCGTATCGGTGCTTAGATCGGGCCATCCAGCAGATGGCTGCCACCTTGCTAAGCTCTTTACCCGATTTTGAAGCTGTTCTACTTCTTCATTCCAATCCAATAGTTTTCGACCTTCTCTTCTAATGGCATCGATGACAGCATTTTTTAATGAAGAAGGATCCGGGTCCGGAAGGGGAACCGACTTCAGCACGATGCTGCCAATTCTAAGATCTTTAGATGCATTGAGACCTCCATCCTCTGTATCCCATTCCACCACGTCTACCTCTTTCACCCGAGGGGCAAGGTCCTTGGGGTTCAGTGGGGAAGCCATGAAAATCTTGCCCAGTCCATCTCTGGCATCCAGGTTGGCGATCGCTAGCCAGGATTCGTGTGCCAGATCGTCTTTATGTCCCGCCATGGCAATCCGTCCGTTTGCCAGCTTAAACTGTGCATTATTTCCAGGTCGTGCAAATGCGATACGTTCAGGAAACGCATGAGTCAACAACAACCCGGTTTCGTACGGGTCAAAGTCTCCATTGTCAGGTTCCGCATCAAAAAGTTGACGATAGGATGCTGCAATTTTTTCAATGCGATCCAATCGTCCACCCTTCCGTTCTTCCTTTCGATGAGTCCGCAAGGCTTCAATTCGGGTATTGATGTCGATGCCTGCTTCTTTACCCAGGGGATCTCGTTCTTCCAGCAAAGCTGATATATCGGCAGCAAGACCAACCAGGTCCTCCTCCTCAGCCATCAACATCATATGGGCCAAACGCGGATGGCAAGGCAGTTGATGCACTTCCTTCCCATGCTCCGTGATTTTTCCATTCTCCAGCGCTTCCAACTCGTGTAAAGTCTGCACCGCAGCTTGCCAGGCGCCCCTTGGTGGTGGTGAAAGCCACGTAAGGCTAAGGGGGTCCAAAATACCCCAACTAGCCAAATCGAGCGCCAATGAAGAAAGATCAGACTCGAGAATTTCAGGAGTTCGGTGCTCCTGTAATCGTGCGTCCGTCACCTGGGACCACATCCGGTAGCAAACTCCTGGGCTCAGTCTCCCCGCTCGCCCTGCTCGCTGATCAGCAGAATCCTTGGAGATTTGAACCGTCTCCAGCCGTGACAATCCCGAACGGGGATCCCACTTTAGGGTACGCCCAAAACCTGTGTCGACCACGATTTTAACCCCCTCAATGGTTAAGCTGGTCTCTGCAATGTTGGTTGCCAGTACTACTTTCCTCCGACCTTCACGATCAGGCAAGATGGCGGCTCGCTGTTTATTGTAAGGCAATTGACCATAGAGCGGATGGATCACAAAGCCCCTCAACCTGGATTTCAAAATACCTGCACATTTGGTGATTTCACCCTGTCCGGGAAGAAATACCAATAAGTCTCCTTCATGCTTCTTGGTTGCCTTCTGAATTGTATTGGCTGCCATCTCTGCAATCATGAACGCATCCTGATCCCCCTCATAGAAAATCTCAACCGGATATTGTCGCCCTTTGCTTTCGACAATGTTTGCCTTGAGGGACTGCTTCAATTGTGGCATGTTCAGGGTAGCGGACATCACTAGAATTTTGAGATCGGGTCTTAGGACCAACTGCGATTCACGACAAAGGGCCAACGCCACGTCAGCATGAATACTACGCTCGTGAAACTCATCAAAAATCACCAGACCCACCCCCTCCAATGAGTTGTCTCCATGCAGCATTCGAGTCAAAATACCCTCAGTGACCACCTCTATCCTAGTCCGCTCGGTTACTTTCGTCTCGAATCGAATCCGATAACCGACCGTTTGTCCTACCGCTTCGCCAAGTAATTCCGCCATTCTCGTCGCAATGGACTTGGCAGCCAGTCTTCGGGGCTCCAGCATGATGATCTTCTGATCTTTTGCCCATGATTCTTGCAAGAGAGCCAAAGGCAACAGGGTGCTTTTTCCCGCGCCCGGTGGAGCATGCACGATTAACGTATTTTCCTTTTCAAGTTCAGCTTTTACCTGCTCAAGTATTTCAACGATAGGAAGGTCGGAGGAAGAGGGATCGAAAGACATCACACACGAAGATAGCTATGCATGGTGGGATGTGATCAATCAAATGAGTTGTTGGATGTTGCAGACACGTCGGAGGATGTTGCAGTCAATTTGGGAAGTGTTGCAGTGGCTCGGGAACCTGTTGCAAGGTATTCTGCTGTTGTTGCAGAGCTGCCAGAGGTTATTGCAGCGGAATCAGTCATCGTTGCAGTACTTTCAGCAGCTGATGCAGAGAAGACGACCGACGTTGCAGGCGTTCCGGTTGCTGTTGCAATACTTCAGGCGATGCCTATGGCAAGCAAAATGCACTTATCAATAAGTATTCCTATCTTCATCGCCATGAAACGCTTTTTCTATCTCCTATCTGTCGTGTTATGGCCTTTCCTATCAAATGGCCAAGGACAAAAAATAGATTTACCTGCCTATGGTGTGAGTTTTGAAATCCCGGAAGGTTGGGTTGCTCAAATGGAAGATGACTACATCCTGATGGGACATCAAACGATTCCCGGCCTCATCATCATCTTCGAAAATACCGCAGCAACACCTGAAGAGCTAAAAAAGAGCGCTGAAGAAGGTCTATATGACGAAGGTGTAAGCCTCCAGCCAGAGTCGACATTTTCCATTGAAGAAAATAAAGTTTCCGGCTATTACACCGGTCAGTTTCAAGGATCGCAGGTCAAAGCGTATGCGGTCGGATTAATAAGCCGTGTGGGCAGCGGTTTTACTGCTGTAGTATTGACCGAAACAGGAGTCTTTTCAGATACGCATGTGAAAGAAATGGACAAACTGGTAGGAAGTGTGCATTTTAAGGAGATCTCAGGCACATATTCTACGGATCAGTGGAAAGGGTGGCTCATTGGCAGCCAGCTACGTTACATGTATACCAGTGGGGGTTCAGATTATGGAGGAGGGTATAGCGGAACCTCCCAGGACACTCGCATCAACTTGTGTTCCAATGGCAAGTTTCTCTATTACAGTAGTTCTAGCAGCAGTTTTGACGGCTCCGGAGGCTTTGGCTATGCGCACGGCAGCGATGACTCTACCGGGAAGTACAAAATCTATGGCAATGCCGGGAGATCCTTTCTGAGGCTATCTTTTGCCAACGGAGAGATCACTGAGTATGAGATCACCACCAACGATCAGGATCATACGTTGCTCAATGACTACCGCTATTTTGTGGTGGGTTTGGAAGGGTGCAACTAAAAAAGCCACCAACCTTTGTGGTGATGGCTTTTGTGAATGTGTAACAATGTGTCTGACTTACTCCTTCTCTTCTAATTTCCTGGTTATGAAAAATCCAACGACCAAGCCCAGTCCACCAAAAATGAATAACATAGAAGGGATCATAAAGTCTTCATCGAGATTCATGGTTTCTGCCATGTAGTTGCCAAAGAAGACACCGATACCAATGCCAATAAAAAATAGGGCGATGTTTAAGATGAATTTGGCGATAGAGAACTTCGGTCCTTTGGTTGCAAACATTGAAGCATCCATTCCCTTTTCAATCAGTGCCAGTCTTTCTTTATTTCTGGTTGTCAGAAAAACATAAGCGATTCCGAAAACCGTCCCAAAAAGTGCAAGAAATACAATTACAGGTTCCATACTATTTATTTAAATTTTTGAATAATTCTGATTTCAATGTGATTGACTACACAAGCAGTGATGAGGTTACAAAAAAAATACTTGTAACCAGAGTGATCTATCTGTAGTCTATAAAATGAAATGGTACTGTATGATGGTAGAAACATGTTTTGCCGTCAGATCAGAGATGTTTTGAAGTAAATTTTCAAGTGGCCAGGAAAGGGCAGACAATAGATATGAAGACCGAATCCGAACTTATCGAGCGCATTCTTGCGGGGGAATGGCGAACCTACGCCATCCTGGTAGATAAGTATGAGAAGAAGGTATTCAACTATGCCAACTATTTGATGGGGAGCCGGGAAGATGCTGAAGAGCTGACTCAGGATACCTTTACCAAAGCTTATCAATCTTTGGGACAGTTTCGCGGTGAGGCCGCTTTTTCGACCTGGCTGATGCGAATCGCTCACTTCAAATGCCTTACGGAGCTAAGGAAGAAAAAGTATTCGCACATCGACCTCGATAAAGCGCACGATCTTGAAGCTGCACCCTCCGGAGATCCTTCTTCAGACCTCCAGTACGACGATAAGTCACGGGTTTTGAAAAACGCACTGGACCAGCTTAAGGAAGATGAAAGAAGTGTGATTACGCTATTTTATTATCAAGACCTGGCTATTAAAGACATTGTTGACGTAACCCAGCTCTCAGAATCAAACGTTAAGATCCACCTGCACCGAGGAAGGAAAAAACTGTTTGAGTTATTAAGTAAGATGGGCATTAAAGAGTTTACATTATGAAAGAATCCGAAAACCAAAAAGATCTATTCCTAAAATCACTCTTCCGGGAAGCGGAAGTCAAGGGAGATTTAAACATCACTGAGAAAGTGATGCAAGAGATTAAGGAGATTCCGGTATCTGCGCCGGTTGCTTACGAACCTCCGATCAGCAAAAGAGGTTGGATTATCGTCGGCACATTCTTCTTTTCGTTGTTTATTTATGCGCTTCTCATGGACAGTTCATTCACGGTGACCTTACCGTCGTTCTCTTTTAGTGCCAGCGTATTTTTTGAGCGATTAGGAAATAGCTTCAGCTTTGATTGGTCCATCCCACAGCTCCCCAGTCTTTCTGGTCCCTATCTTTCCGTACTATTCGCCTTCATTTTGGTCGGTATGTATTTCATGGCCAGCTATTGGAGAGGTCGGAAAATTTAATTGATGGATTGACGAGTCTCACCTAAACCTCAAAACCCCATCGCCTCTCGGCAATGGGGTCTCTTAACAAACTAATGTGTTCGTTTAGACCTGGCTCAATCCACCATCTACCTCAAGCTCTACCCCATTCACAAATGAAGCATCATCGGAAGCAAGAAACAGGACAGATCTTGCCAGTTCATCGGATGAACCAAATCTACCCAATGGCACCTGCTGTGCAAATCCTGCACCCATCTCCTCTACAGCTTCTTGCGGCATTCCCAACTTGCCATAGATTGGAGTTTCAATCGGACCAGGTGCCACACTCACTACTCTGATCTTACGTTCTCTCAATTCACTCGCCAATACCCTGGAGAGTGACCTGAAAGCTGCTTTTGTAGCCGAGTAAACACTCGTTCCGTCAAAACCTTTCTGCCCTACGATCGAAGTGTTCCCGATGATCACTGCTCCTTCGTTCAGATGCGGGATCGCCTCCTTAATTAAGAAAAAAGGACCCTTTACATTAATGTTGAATTGCGAATCAAAAAAGTCTTCAGTAATCTCCGTGTGTGGCGCGAAGTAGGCAACTCCGGCATTCACGAACAAAATGTCAATTTTTCCGAAGGCGGCTACCGTTTGTTCCACCACATCCTTGGTTTTTGGAATGTCAGCAGCATCTGCTAAAATGGCTTTCACATCTCCACCAATTTCCTTAACTGCCTCATCCAATGCATCCTGCCTCCTGCCCGTTATGGCCACCCTGGCTCCTTCCTGAACGAAAAGCTTAGCTGTTGCCAATCCAATTCCACTATTTGCGCCTGTAATTAAGGCTACTTTTCCATCTAATTTTCCCATTGTTATCTGTAAAATTTAAGTTTATTTGAAATGATTAGTCCAAATAACGTGGATACTGAAACGAACGTTTCATTTAAGATTAATTTTTTTACAGAATGCTCAGTATTTCCTCAGTCACCGCTTCCAGGTTAGGTTCTATCATTGAGGTGAGTCGCAATCCTTGTAAGCTCGAAAAGAGGTAGAGTGCTATGGTCTCCGGATCTTTCGTCATGGCGATTTCTCCCAACTCTTGGGCTTGCCGTAGCAGTGTGCTGAATGAGGTAACCACGCGATCTTTATTGGCTACAAGAAAGTCCTTTACGGCAGGCTCATGACTCATCTCTGTTGTACAACCCGTGAACATGCACCCTTTCTGATTGCCTCCTCTGATGTCATCGCTAATCCCCTTAAACAAGGAGATAATGGCCATCTTCGGGGATTTTGCCTCAGCAAAAGACTCCTGTAGGAATTCGTCCTGCTGCCGTTGATAATATTGAAGTGCTTCTTCAAATAGAGAGAACTTATCGCCAAAAGAATTATAAAAGCTTGATCGGTTGAGACCGGTCACGTCAACAAGATCTTGCATGGAAGTACCATTGTAGCCTTTCCTCCAGAAAAGCTCCATCACATCTTCAATTACCCGTTCTCTATCGAATGCAACAGACTTTGGCATATCAGTTCTAAGAATTTGATAAACTATTATGAAACAAACGTTTCAAATGCAAAGATAGTTTTTGTTTAGGATTCAGAATTACTCTTATGTTCAAGTAGTCGATCCTTGAGATCACTGACGGCGTCCTTTAATCGATCGTTCTCATCCAACACTTTACCATAAAGACGGATGGCCTCATCGATCAGTCGGCTGATCTCCAGCTGATCGTCGGACTTCTTGGCAAGAATCAGAAGGTCAATCAGCTCGGATTTGGTTTTATAGACTTCACGACCTTCCGCAACTTGGTCAACTGGCTCAGCATTTACAAAAAATGAATGATAGTTGTCTTCATTCATTTCAACTGTCAGGAATTTACCCAGGTCAAGTTTAAACTTATTGGCAAAACGGTTTTGAAACTCTACTTTCGGAGTGGTCTGATAAAAGTATCCAGCTACCTTTCCTCGCTTTACCCCCATGATATCGGCCAGCCTTTGCTGACTTAATCCTTCTTTTTCGCAGAAATATCGCAGGTTAGTATTGAACATTGAAAAGTAATGTTGTAGTTTCTGTTGTTTTTGTAGAACTTAACTGGATAATGTATTAATATTTCAGACAAATATGTTAAAACCATGGTAAACACGCACGATCTTGTAGAAGCTGACTTCAGAAAAATCCAAAAATTGTTGGTTAAGAAACATCGAAGAGAATATACTTTGGACTACATACGGAAGGTCTGTAAGGGCAAGCGGAATAACGATTTTATCTACGAGCTCGCAGAGAAGTACGTAGAAATCTTAAATGAAATGGAAAAGAAAATCAACCTCCTAGTAAATGACCTCTCATGAAAGTTGAACAATTGGATCAGTTTGAATCAGATCAGAAGCTATTGAACGAATTAAAAAGCCTTTTTGAGTTTGCCTCGCCCGCGACGTTAAGGAGAAATCTGGAAGACCTTCTTTTTCTCCATTTAACTTCCGAAAATGGATCTTCATTGCCTGATCAAAAAAAGCTCATTGGGAATGTCTACTTTCTAATCAACTTTCTCAATGAAGCAGAAGTTGAACAACGTAGATAGGGTACAATTTTTTAGTTTAGGTCTTATCCAAATGATCGCCCAATCGATCTAGGGAATTGTCCCAAAATTGCTCGTACCCAGTTAGCCAGTCTTTGATTCCTTTTAAAGGGTTTGGGTCAGCTGAGCAAAAGCGCTCCCTACCTTTCGTCTCTATTGTAATCAATCCCGCTTCCTCCAGGGTTTTGATATGCTTGGTCACCCCTTGACGGGTAATTTCGAATTTCTCAGAAATAGCGTTGATGGACATGGCAACCGAAGCCACCACAAGCGCATGAAAGATTTCACGCCTTGTGGGGTCCGCAATTGCCTTGAATACGGTGTTGATATTATACTTCACTCAGTATTTTGTTTAAGTAATTCTCCAAGCTGGAAACACAATTATCCCAGCCCCCTTTGAAACTGTTGAACATCGCCACGACGGTCTCTCCCTCATAGCCAGATATCCCCGAATGCTCAAGGAGTAACCTTGTCTTGCCATCGACCTCTTCTAAATGCCATGTGACAAGTGTCTCCACATTGGTATGTTGAACTACCCACGTGTAAACAAGTCTATACGGATGAGCCTCCTTGACTACCCCGGAAATTTGTGTGCAATTCGCTTCAGAAGAAGTGAACGTATAGTGGTAGCCTATTTCCGGCTTAAAATCAGCTTTGATAAACCAACTAGAGATTTCATCGGCATTTGAAATAGCTTTCCAAACTTTATCGATGGGATGGTCGTACAGTTTTTCTTTTTGAATAGTGTCCATGATGGTAGTAATTTAAATATGCAACTAATTAGTTGCAATTATATAGAAATTTACTTAAATGCAACCATTAGGTTGCTTTTAAATTTCCATCACAAGGAAAAAGATACACTCCGTAGCTAATCTATTATTCTGACTTGATCGCTTCAATGGGGTTTGAAGAGGCAGCTCTCCAACTGGAGTAACTGACGGTCATAATTGCAATTGTAAATGTGACCGACAATGTTACCATGTATACCCATATCGGCTGATCGATATGGTAAGCAAAATCATTCAACCAAGTATTCATCAACCAGTAAGCCAAAGGTGTAGCAATCAAAAAAGAGTATACGAGCATCTTCATAAAACTTCGATTAATTAGTAACATGATCTCACTGGTACTAGCTCCGAGTACCTTTCGCAAACCAATCTCGTTGAATTTCCTTTCAGTAGTAAAAAGCACAAACCCAAATAGGCCTAGACTTCCAAGTAAAATGGAAAGCACACAAAAAATAGAAAATAATTGCATCTCATTTTGTTCTCTCTCATAAAGGTGCGCGGCCTGCTGATCCAAGAACTCATAAAAAAATGGAACTTCATCACCAAAAGACCTATACCAGGAAGCTTCCAGGTGTTCGATGTTTTCAACAAAATTTCTCGAACCCAACCTTGCCGTGATGTAGTCCAGCCTATCCCAGTTGACATACATTACAAAAGGCTGTATTTCGTGGTGCAATGACCGGAAGTGGAAGTCCTTCACTACACCGATCACCTTTCCGGTCTTGTCAAGAGTTTCGTCAGTAATGGTCCGTCCAATAATTTCACCTGGCAAGAGTCCCAAGTTTGCAACCGCACGTTCATTTAGAATAAAGGCTGACGAGTCCGATTTGATGGAAGGGTCAAAAGGTCTGCCTGAAACCATTTCCAGGTCGAAGGTCGAAATAAAGCCTTGCTCTACAGTGTATCGTTCCCAAAGCTTGGGCTCGTCAATTCCTTCAATATTGAAATTTGTGATGTAGGTGTAGTCAGAAAGCATTTCATGTGAAGATGCCGTGATATTACTGACTCCAGGTTGACTGGTCACTTCATTCCTGAAAGCTCCGATTTTGGGAATAATTGCGTCGTCGTTATGGATAGGCATATTCACCAGTATCGAATGATCGTATCCTAATTGTTTGTTATGCATGAAGCGCAATTGGTTAAAAACCACAAGTGAGCAGATGACCAGTCCAGTCGTAATGGTAAACTGTGAGGTGACAAGCACTTCCCGCATCCATCTTCCGTCATCGGAGGAGCTGATTTTTTTCATCAATTGCATGGAGGTAATTTTTGCCATATAGACGGCAGGGTAGCTACCGGAGAGTAAGGCAACTCCGAAAAGTATTAGCAAATAGGGGCCCAAAAAGGAAGGGTTAATCAAATCAGGTAAACCATACCCATGATTGGTCAAAGTACCTAAGCTGGGAAGTAACAAGTAAATCAGGAGCAAGGAACACACGCCTGCGAAAAGTACAAACGAGATGGTTTCAAAGTAAGTCTGCTGAGCTATCTGCCTTCTCTGACTTCCAAGCACTTTTCTAACCCCGACTTCTTTTGATCTTTGACCTGCTTGTGCAGTGATCATATTCATAAAATTGAAACAGCCCAGGCACAGAATTATCGCTCCGATAGAGCCGAACAAAACGAGCGTAGAGATGTCATTGTGTTCACTCCATTCGCCAATATCCATTGGAACTCCCATATGGATGTCATTAAGCGGCTGCAACCATGTAGACCATACCGAAGAAGACTCGAAATTTTCAGTGACCGCCTCTTGAGCAAATGCTTCCACCTCTCGTAACCGATCAGGTTTGACTTTAATGTAAGCACTGACAAACATATTTTGCCAGCTGACTAGAAGATTGGATGACCACATAAAGCGTTGGCAGGTTTCCAAATTTGAAATTAAGTCGAGCTGGAAACTGGTATTAGTGGGAAAGTCCTTATAGACTCCTACGATCTCGAGTTGATTGGATGCTGACCAATTAAATTCCAACTGTTTGCCAATGGGGTCTTGATCTCCAAAATATTTGCTGGCAATAGATTCATTGATCACCACGGAATTTGGTTTCCGTAAGACCGCTTTTGGATCTCCAATCACCATTTCCAAGTCAAATAGCTCAAAAAAGTTTTCGTCGACCCAACCAAACTTCGGTTCATTGAATGAGGAGCGACTAGATTCGACGGTCACGGGAATTGCCCTCCGATACTTAAAGATCCTTGTACCTTTTTCTACGGCATCAAGATTTTCGACGAGATACGGCGTCAGGGCAAGAGGTGCAAAGCCATAAGATCTTCCCGAAGTCTCACTTTTGCTGTTGATCCGAAAAATCTGATCATAGTCAGTGTAAATCTGATCATAGCTCAACTCTTTCTGAATGTAAATGAAAATAAGACTGGCACAAACAATACCCATGACCAGACTAACTATGGAAATAGTACTGTAAATCTTAGATCTTCGAATGGTCCGAACCAGCACCCTGGCATATTGCATAAAAAGACCCCAGTTCTGAGCCCATTTGTAGTCTCTGAAGTTTTTCGAAACATCCATGTTTCTTGCATTGAATGATTGTAGCACCTCTTTCCAAAGCTTCCACCTTGCCGAAAGAGGGTTTCGTTGAAAACGATCCCAGTATGCTTCAATCAAATCACCCTCGATCTCATCGATCAACTCTTCTTTGCAAAACCATCTCAGAAGTTTCAAGGGGTAGAAAGTTGGGCTTTTCTTGTTCATCTAGATGTTCATTTTCGGGATCATGTTCCAAAGACGTTCACGTTGACTTCTAAGCTCCGAAATCAGCAGATATCCCGAAGCAGTCATTTGATAAATGCGCTTTTTCCTTCCCCCTCTTTCTGGAGTAGGTGAAGATTCGTACGACTTCAACAGTCCCTTTTCTTCCAATCTCTTCAAAACCGTATGAATTGCTGGTATCGAGATTTCATTTCCGGTTTGCATTGAATATTCCTTAGCAATGGAAACAGCATAGGCTTCGTCTCTCATTGCAGCAGCAATTAAGATGACCATTTCTTCTAAAGCTCCTAACTTATACATTTATTTAATTAACTTTTGTATAATTTAATTACGGGAAATTATTGATGGAGTTT
>CAZQDI010000092.1:0-15708 GCA_964591785.1 uncultured Roseivirgaceae bacterium | reverse complement strand
GTAAGTGTAGGATTGAACAACTTTGGTATATCATTAAGGAACACTAAAAGAAAAGCTATGAGAAAGAGATTAACCAACCTGTTCACCACCCAAAACTCGCTACTGCTCAAACAATCTGATTCTGGTGTATGGATGGTTAAACGGAGGTTTAATGTCGTATACATGGGGTCAAAGGAAAAATGCCAGATGTATTTGTCTCATCTCAAAGCAGCTTAATAAGAATAACAATTAGGTCTATGAATAGATAAAGCCTCGCAGTTGCGAGGCTTTTTTTTGTCTCCATTCCTACAAAATGAGTAAGGTTATCTTAAAATCGCTGCAAAATCAAACACTTTTGCTCAACAGCTGTTTACATCCTTTAGGACCTTAGATTGACCAATAAGCAACTCATACCCCTTTTAAGTGTACTACTATGCTGGAGCCTTGCCTCCGCGCAGGAGTTGCCACCGATACAGAATTACAGTCCCACTGTATACAAAGCTCAGAATCAAAACTGGTCCATATCACAGGACAGTGACAAAATCATCTACGTAGCGAACAATGAAGGCTTGCTAGAATTCAATGGTTCAAAATGGAATCTTAACAGGACCCCCAACGAAACCATCATGCGGTCTGTCCGGGTCATCGATGATAAAATCTATACCGGATGTTACCGGGAGTTTGGGTTTTGGCAACGAGACTCGTTTGGCGTCCTTAATTATACCTCGATCTCTAAAAAACTAAGATTGAGTCTGTTAGAAGATGAAGAAATATGGAAGATCGTTGAATACGATCAGTGGATCATCTTTCAGTCACTTCAACGCATGTATATTTTCGATCCGGTCTCGGAATCAATCAATACGATTGATGCAGAAAATGAGATTGTGAATATGTTTTTGGTTGGAAGCTCTGTTTTCTACCAGGAGAGGAATCTTGGCTTATATAAGATACTGAACGGAATTAAAACACTCGTCTCAGATCTTGGAGTCCTCAAGACGGATGAGGTAGTGAATGTCATTGGGCAAGAGACCGGCCTAATGATCGTCACCAGAAATGAGGGTATTCATACCTTGGACGATCGCGGACTTCAACCCTGGAAAGAAGCTAATCTTCACTTGAGCTCCTACAGCGTTTATAGCTGTATTCAAACCAGCACCAAGGATTTTGCATTGGGTACAATATCCAACGGAATAATTCATTTATCTTCTACAGGATCCTTGATAGCGCACTTTAATCAAGAGAAAGGACTTCTTAACAATACAGTCCTAACGATTTTTGAAGATCAGGACAACAATTTCTGGGCAGGCCTGGATAATGGAATTAGCCTAATCAATTATGAATCACCGCTTCGGGTATTTCGTGACTTTGACGGCACACTTGGTAGCGTCTATACCACCGCCACGCATCAGGGCAACCTTTACATTGGCACCAATCAGGGGCTCTACTGTAAGCCTATTGCAGAAAGCACCCCTTTCGAATTTATCAAAGGAACAAAGGGGCAGGTGTGGTCATTGCGACTAATTCAAGGTGAACTTTTTTGTGGACATCACAATGGAACCTTTCTAATTTCAGAAAACAGAGCGAAGCAAATAGCAACTGTCCAGGGTACGTGGGACTTTTTAGCACTGCCAAACAATGACATCCTCCAGGGAAACTACAACGGACTGCACATCCTCAAAAAATCTGGCAATAATTGGCAATTCAGCCATAAACTTGAAGGTTTCAATAACTCTTCAAGGCATTTTGTCATCAACGAAAGTGAAGTGTTTATTAATCATGAATACAAGGGAGTATTCCACCTGGAAGTGGACGATGCGTTCACAAAGGTCCACAGCATCAAAATGGATACCATCCTAAAAAGTGCCAATTCAAGTATCACCTGCTTTAAAAATCGACTACTTTATGGATACCGAGATGGTATTCTCTACTATGACCCCATGAGTAAGCAGTTTGAACCAGATTCCGCACTGAGCGAGATTTACGACAGCGAATCCTTCCTGTCCGGGTCAATACTTAGCACTACGAATGAGGAGTTTTGGGTCTTTACAAAGGACAACATCACTCGAGTATCTTTCGAAAACCTGGTAAACACCCCCAAAATCGTCACAATTCCACTAACCAATGAAATCAGGCAAGAAGTCACCGAATTTGAAAATATCATCAAGTTATCCAGCGATACGTATCTGGTTGGTACCAGCTATGGGTACATTAAAATCAACATCAATCAAATTGATGCCAGGGACTTTCAGGTAAAAATCAGCAGCATTAACAACGGTATCAACCAGGACCATAGCGTATCTTCCAATCTTGTAGATAAAAATGAGTCAAGAAACTACGGTACAGATGAGAATAACCTTAGCTTCAATTTTCATACTTCCTCCTACCTGAGCTTTTATAAACCAACTTATCAATACCGGCTTAGTGGCATTTATGACAAATGGAGTGAGTGGTCGACTTCCTCCTCCGTATTTTTTGAAAACCTTCCTTCGGGCAAGTACGAGTTTAATGTTAGATCTAAGGTCGGAAATCAGCTTTCAGAAAACATTGCCACCTACACGTTTAGCATTGCAAAGCCATGGTACGGAACAAACCTGATGATTGCGATGTACTTTCTTGCTGTCATTCTTTTTTCCATTTTCATGCACAATGTTTATCGATCTTATTACAAAAGACAGCAACGAAATTTAATTGATAGGAATCAGAAAGAACTGGACTTAACCAGGTTGCAAAACGAGAAAGAGATCATGGCGCTCAAAAATGAGCAACTCGAAAAGGAAAACAAAAGCAAAAGCAACGAGCTCGCCGCCTCCACCATGAGCATCATTAAGAAAAACGAACTCTTGAATCAAATCAAAGAGCAACTTGCCAAAGTGGGAGATACCAAGATTGTGAGGCCCGTCATAAAGACCATTGATCAAAACCTGAATCAAAGAAAAACCTGGGAGCTTTTTCAGGAAGCATTTAACAATGCGGACCGGGACTTCTTCAAGCATCTGACCGAAGCTCATCCTGATCTTTCTCCCAATGATCTGAAGTTGTGTGCCTACCTGAGACTCAACCTTTCCTCTAAAGAAATTGCAGGCCTGATCAACATCTCACCAAGAAGCGTGGAAGTAAAGCGGTACCGACTTAGAAAAAAGCTGGGCTTGGATAATAATGAGAATCTAGCCAACTACATCATCAATATCTAGCTCATTTTCAAGGTTTAGACACCTATACAAACCCTATACCACTTGCTTTCAAACACACTACAGCTGCCTTAATTATCCAAAATTTCATATCGGTTCAAAAAAGCATCCTCAAGCCCCCTGAAAGGCCCTAACGGCCATTTTAGATTTGCATTAATTCAAAAATTATTCAAATAATTTCAATTATCGCAATATGTAAACCTTTTGTAGGGGTTGTTTTTTTCAGATCACAAAAAAGCCCTAATAAATTGTGAGGTGAAAACTAAGCTTCAGTCAATGCTGATAACCAGTTTTGGTTGAGACTTTTATAACTACTTACCTATATGAATAAACAACTACTGGGATTATTACTTTGCGTAACTTCTATGGTTGCCTTTGCGCAATCCAATAGAGTATCCGTTCAGAAAGATGTGGACGGAATGCGTTTGATGGTGGATGGAAAACCATTTATGATCAATGGTATGAACTGGGATTATTTCCCAATTGGTACAAATTTCTCTTACAGTCTTTGGAATCAATCGGAAGACGTGATTCAGGCAGCGCTAGACGCTGAGATGTCCATGCTAAAGAACATGAACGTGAACACAGTTCGGATGTATACGGGGGTTCCTGCAAAGTGGATTACTTACATCTACGAGACGTACGGGATTTATACTATGCTGAACCATTCATTCGGTCGATATGGATTGACAATAGATGGGGCTTGGGTGGCCATCACGGATTATCGAGATGCCGCCACAAAAGAGTTGCTGCTTTCTGAAGCAACCCAATTAGCTCAAGACTATAAAGACACGCCCGGTCTTCTCTTGTTCTTATTAGGAAACGAAAACAACTATGGTCTTTTCTGGGCTGGAGCTGAAACAGAAGATTTCCCAGATGACGAAGAGCGAATCAACTTCATCGGAGAAAGCAGAGGGCGACCAATGTACGACCTCATGAACGAGGCCGCGATTCAGATGAAGGCCATCGACGGCACACACCCTGTTGCGATTTGTAACGGAGATCTACTGTTCGCCGAAATTGTAGCAGAAGAATGCACCGATATTGACATCTATGGCGTGAACATGTATCGAGGATATTCTTTTACCGATGCCTTTGATCGAGTCAAAAATGAATTGGATCTTCCCATCATGTTTACCGAGTTTGGTGCGGATTCCTACAATGCCAAAGAGAATGCCGAAGATCAAGCTTCTCAAGCCTATTACAACCTGGGTAACTGGCGAGAAATTTATGAAAATGCCGCAGGTTTGGGTAAAGCAGGGAACTCCATTGGAGGATTTACCTTCCAGTTCAGTGACGGCTGGTGGAAATACGGACAGACAAAAAACCTGGACATTCACGACAATAACGCATCGTGGGCAAATGGAGGTTACCAGTCAGATTTCCAACAAGGTGAGAATAACATGAACGAAGAGTGGTTTGGTATTTGTGCCAAAGGACAGACCAATTCAAGAGGACTTTACAATCTTTATCCGAGAGCTTCTTACTATGCATTGAAAGATGCCCACTCCTATGACGTCTACTCAGGAGAAGCTAGTTTGATTGGAATCAATGATCACTTCTCCAATATTGTGATTGCCGACGCGGTAATGAGGGCCCGAGGAGACAAAGCGTCCTTACTAGGAGAATCCGGAGGTAAAATTCGTGTAAGCGAAGTGCGTGCAGAATTTACTACATTCAATACAGGAGGAAGCCTAATTACCACACCTGATGCTGCAGATCCCAACAATCAGACGTTTCCCAACAAATTGGGTTTCGATCGCATGGAATCGTATTTCATTGGAATTGAGGCAAAGCCGGAGGCTAATGTTCGCGCCAATGTTTCGTTCAACATCCTTGGAAATGTCGCTGAAAATCCGATCAACGAGATCTTCTATGAAAACAGGGGGCGTGCACAAACTTTTGTAACTCAGAATGGCAACACAGTCACAACGAATCCAAATCGGATCCAAGTGTATCAGGCCAGTTACAGCTGGGACAGTAAACTCTTCAGACTCGAAGGGTTCTACCGAACCGGACACTACCACTGGGGATACGAAGGGGATTTCTTTGGATTATACCCTGAGGCCAACTACGGTCCCAATATCGATATCTACAATGGCTTAGCCCCGAATGGAATCGAAGTGGAAGGCAAGCGTCAACTCAAAGGATTAAAAGTAGCTTTCGGACCTGAGCTCTGGTGGGGCGCAAACCCTGCAATACTATTAAAGTATTCTAGGCATTTTAAAGGAATCGAGTTTACGGGAATCTTCCATGAAGATTTAGAAGAACCTGGATCAGCAGTCAGTTCCATTGCCGTGCCGATGCCTAAGACAAGAAGAGCAACCCTACATGCCCACAAAAAATTAGGCAAAGTAGATGTAGAAGTTGGAGGTATCTGGGGTGGAGATCCGCTTGTGGGAAGAGAATTCCAGGTAGTGCGAGGAGAATCCTCTAACTACCAAGTGCTGCAAGATGAAGTAAAAAGCTCCGATACCTGGGGTGGAAAAATGAAGTTGACTTATGAAGGTGGTCGATTCAACTGGTATGGACAAGCTTCTTCCAGAGGATTGGTAGCCAATGCAGGTGGAGACTATACCCAGACCTTCACCGGATGGAGATTGAAAGACTTTGGCTCTGGAAATGTCAATAACGTGTTTACGGGATTCAGCTACTCTGTAGGTAAATTCCAGATCGCACCAAACTTCATGTACCAAAAGCCACTAATCGATCCAATTCCGGGCGACGCGCCTGCTCCAGCACGCTTGCGAAACATTCTGGATGACCCATTTGTCGTGCGCTCAAATAGAGAAACACAGGCGGCTGAATTATTGATCACGTTTGACCCTACCCCAGGAAGCTGGATGTACCAATGGGACAATGATCGTGCTGAGGATGCAAAACTTGCCGTAAGTCTTGGATTTGTCTACTGGCACCTACCTACTTCACAGGATGCAGCAGTCATCTTCCCTGGAGACGGCAGGGTCCCTTCAGCAGCAGCAGGAGCTGCACCAGCCGAGGACCTTTGGGAAGTAAACGCTCGGATCGTATCAAAACTAAGCCCTGAGTTAGGCATTGTCGCCAACCTATATGGAGGTACAGGTCAGGCAAATGGTGATGACGAGCGAAAAATTGAGCGCTATGGCGGTACGCTTAGAACAATCTACAAAAAGATCAAGTTTACTTCTCACGTAAAAGTGAACGATTGGGGTCCTTTTGATTACCATCGTGACTTCAACTTGACCTATCCTTTGCAAATCATGGCAGATATATCCACAAGCATCTCTAAGCCGGATTGGTTTGCCATGCCAAGTACGCAAATTGGGATGCGGTTTACGTGGAGATCCTTAAATGAATTCTCTCCAAGATATCTACCAAATGAGACGGAAGAGTTTGCCACGTCACCGATCATAAGCCCCGTGGGCTTTCCTGACGGAAGAGAATGGGAAATCAGAACATATGTGAACATAAACATTGGAAGATGATGAAAATGATGAAGGCATTAAAAAACATGAACATGAATAACCTGAATTCTAAAGTGATATTTTCCTTCCTCGTATTGCTTGCATTGAGCTGCACGAGAGATGAGGAGGTGCTTCCGGAGGCTACATTCCCTAATACTGCGGAAATCTTTACGGATAATCCAGTTGGATTAACTGACCAGTTCTTTCGTTCTTTTGATCCGGGAGTAGGTGCCAACACCGACGGATTTGGAACGGATGATGACGTAGCTTTTGAAGGTACTTCTTCCATACGAATCGATGTCCCAAGTGCTACAAATGAAAATGGCACGTTTATCGGAGGGATTTTCGAAGATCGCGGCGACGGTCGTAACCTGACTGAATATGATGCTTTAACGTTTTATGCAAGAGGTTCCACTACCGCCACGATTGGTTTGGTCGGATTTGGAACTGACTTTGTAGAGAATCGCTATGCGACCAGCTTGGAGAATATTCAATTGTCAACGGATTGGAAAAAGTACATCATCCCGATCCCCGATCCCGCTAAGCTGACGCAAGAGAAGGGGCTCTTTATCTTTTCGGCAGGAAGTGCCAGCACCGGTGGTGTCGGTTATACCTTTTGGATTGATGAATTGAAGTTTGAGACGTTGGGAACGCTTGCCCAATCAAGACCTAGAATTCTAGGTGGCATAGATTTGGAAGTACAAGCATTCGTTGGTATCGAGACTCAGATCACCGGGTTGACACATACGTTCAATTCGGCAATGGATGGAGACATTACTGTTACCTCTGCTCCGGCATACTATGATTTTGTTTCTTCAAATCCTTCCGTTGTTTCAGTGACGGAGGAAGGAAACGTATCCGTTATTGGTATGGGGGACGCTGCAATCACCGCACAGGTGGGAGGAGTGAACGCTCTTGGGTCGATCGATTTCGACGTCAGTCTGGAACCTAACTCAATCGTATCGCTATTCAGTGACTTTTTCCCGAACATCGCTGTATCCAGATATAATTCCTTCTTTGAGCCATTCCAGACTACTTTAGGAGGTGTCATACAGGAGGATGGAAATTCAATCATCCGATATACCGACCTGAATTTTGTTGGTATTGTATTCAATGACGTCATCTTCCCGAATGAAGCAGTTCCCACGGTAGACGCTACCAATCTGGATGTACTACACATTGATATCCGAGCACAAGAGGAAGTGCAAGCATCCGATTTCCTACGTCTAGAGCTAACCAATTATGGCTCTGGAGGTGAAACAGGGGGTGCTTTTACCATTAGTGGCAGTGAGTTGCAAAACGGGAACTTTGTGGAATTTGACATTCCACTCGATGACTTTGCAGGGCTGACGGATCGTTCTGAACTTGGATTGCTCCTTTTTGTGTCTGACGGAACGATCTCCGACATTGACTTAGACAACATCTATTTCTACGCTGAATAACGCATAAAAATTATGAGAAAGACGAAAAAAACAATGAATACCAACAGTGTAAAATTGTTATTGGGAATCATGGCACTCTCCTTTGGATTGACGAGCTGTGATAGAGATGAGAGCCAAACCGTGACCACATTAAATAATCTGGTTTGGTCTGATGAATTTGATGTAGATGGAGCTCCAAATAGCTCAAACTGGTCTTTTGACATCGGAAGAGGACCAGGAGGTGATGGCTGGGGCAACAATGAGCAACAATACTACACGGACAGTGAAGAGAACATCAGGGTTCAGAGTGGGTTGCTAATCATCACAGCTCGTCAAGAAAGCTTTGGAGGTGCGGACTATACCTCTGCGCGGATCAATTCTAAAGACTTGCGACAATTTGATCGTGGAAGAATCGAGGCACGAATGCAGTTGCCATGGGGCAAAGGATTATGGCCAGCCTTCTGGATGTTGGGTGCCGACATTGATGTCAACCCATGGCCTGGAGCTGGAGAAATAGATATTCTTGAAAATGTAGGACAAGAGCCGACCATCATGTTTGGCAGTGTACACGGTCCTGGCTACTGCGGTAGTCCTGCGCTGTGTGATGAACCTAATGTTTCCAAAGAATATGACCTGGGAAATGATCGCTTTGACACCGGATTTCATGTATTTGGAATCGAATGGGGAGATCGATTCATTAACTACTACGTAGATGATGTGCTGTACTACCAACTTACACCTGACGAACTGCCTGAAGATGCACTTTGGGTATTCGATAAGCCATTTTACCTGTTGCTGAACGTGGCAGTTGGTGGGAACCTACCCGGCCCGCCGAATGATGATACCGTGTTCCCGCAACAACTCCTGGTTGATTATGTAAGGGTATACCAATAGAAACTAAACAATTATTAAATCAATAAATCTATTAATATGAACATTAACTATTTATTACAGCGAGTCATGCTTATTCTAGCATTTGGCTCGGTGATGTTTCTCTTCAGCTGTAACGAGGACGAAGATCCCGTTCAAGCGCCTGTTGCGGGATTCTCCTTCTCGGTGAATAACGACACAGGGGTTGTAACGTTTACCAATACCTCTACGGGCGAAGGAAATACCTACTCATGGAATTTCGGTGACAGCCAAACTTCAGATCAAGAATCACCTAGCAACACCTACGCTGCTAGCGGTGACTACATCGTCGTATTGACTGCGACAAATGAGGGGGGCTCAGACACTGAAACTCAAACGGTAACAGTAACGCTTCCTGATACCGGACCAGAGTGTACAGACGAAACTGCTCAATCAACAAGTGCGGCTGACCTCAACATTACCTTCCTATCTGATCCTGAAGATGACATTACCATCACTTCAGACAACGCGGGTTATGAGCGAGTAGCGAATCCGGATTTCATGAACTCAGTAAACCCTTCATGTTTCGTGGGTCAGATCACCCGGGATGGAGCAGCCTCTGTGTTTGCGAACAACCAATTCACACTTGCTGAGAAGCTTGATTTCAACGTGAACGGAAGTTTGAAAATCAAAGTATGGTCTCCAACTGCTAGTTCTAGCGTGACCTTAAAGCTGGAAGACGCAGCAGATGCAGCAGTGAATACAGAAGTTACTGTTCCTGTCGCTGCAGCGAACACCTGGGAAGAGTTGACCTTCAATTTCACCAATGCAGACAACAAGTTTGACAAAATCGTACTATTCTTTGACTTGAACAGCGACGCGTCAACCACCTACTACTTTGATGATTTGATGCTAGTGGCAGGCGATGGCACCGGTGGATGTACTGTAGAGACAGAGGAATCACTATCCGCTGCAGACCTTAACCTTACCTTCTTAACCGATCCTCTTGAGACGCTAAGCATTGTTTCTGACAACGCAGGCTATGCAAGAATTGCTAATCCTGATTCAGACAATGAAGTGAACTCTTCATGTTCAGTAGCTGAGATTACAAGAGATGGTGCGTCACTTTTTGCGAATAACCAATTCACATTAGATGCAAAACTTGACTTCAACGGAACTGGTGGTTTCACATTAAAAGCATGGTCTGCTGGTATGGGAACAACGGTTACTGTTAAGTTGGAGGATGCTGCAGATGCAGGTATTAACACCGAGCAAACGGTTACTATGACCAAATCAAGCGAGTGGGAAGAATTGACCTTCTCTTTCGATAATCAGGACAATAAGTATGACAAAATTGTACTCTTCTTTGACCTGAATACCAACAACAGTGCTACGTACTACTTTGATGATTTGAAGCTTGTTGAAGGAGACGGAGCAGCATGTACAGTAGAGACTTCAGAATCGCTTTTAGCCGCTGACTTCAACCTTACATTCTTGACAGATCCTGAAACAGCTTTGAGCATTTTCAGTGATAATGCAGGTTATGCTCGAATTGCAAACCCTGACTTCGACAATGCAGTGAACAGCTCTTGTTCTGTTGCAGAGATCACCAGAGACGGTGCCTCACTTTTCGCTAACAACCAGTTCACGCTAGATGCGAAGTTAAACTTCAATGTAAACGGTGGCTTTAAATTGAAGGCATGGTCTGCTGGAATGGGAACTACTGTGACTGTGAAGCTGGAAGATGCTGCTGATGCCGGAATCAATACCGAGCAGACAATCACGATGACCAAGTCAAGCGAGTGGGAAGAGCTTACCTTCACATTCGAAAATCAGGACGATAAGTATGACAAAATCGTACTCTTCTTCGACCTGAACACCAACAACACAGCGACCTACTACTTTGACGACCTTCAGTTAGTCTCAGGAGACGGTGGTGGCGGCAGCGGTGGCACCAACGGTTGCACCGGTGACCTTGTGGCAGCAACTACCCTACCATTAGATTTTGAAGGATGTGAAACATTCCTTTCAAGCCAAAACTTCGGTAGCGGAATCTCTTCTGCAATCGACGTGAACCCTTCCAAGGATGCAACCAACGGATCGGACTTCGTATTGAAAGTGGACAGAGCGGTTGGATCTAACCGATTCGCGGGTGTCCAAAACTCGTTCCCTACAGGTGCCAACCCATTGGACTTCTCCGGAGACAACGTCTTAAAATTGAAGATCTACTCTTCAAAGGCCGGTGCAGTATTCAGATTTGAGCTTGCACTTGATCCTCAGACTGATCCGGTAACCGGTAATCCTGCTCCTGTTTTTGTGACTGTCGACGATGCAAATACCTGGACAGAAGTTGAAGTTGACTTCAATGCTGCTGCATTCCCTTCCGGAAGCCCAGATACGTACAATCTACTGGTCATCAAGCCGGATAATCCAGATGGTACTGATGGCGAAACCACTACAATGGCAGAAACCTTCTATTTTGATGACATCTCAATAGGAGCTAGCTCAGGAAGTGGTGGATCATCTCCTTCCAGCTACTGCAATGCAGAGATCAAGCATTTCGGCGGCAACGCTGGATCTGAAGCACGATTGACCATTGAAAGTGTAACTCGTGGAGACGGCTTCCCAGCCTTGAAGTTCACTGTAGCCACAGATCCTACCAATGGAAAAGCTCCCGATGCTTTGACCATCAACTCGTTCGAGGGTGGAAATGGACTGGAAGCAGCAGATACTTCAGTTCCTGGCGAAATCAGTATCCAGGCGTTCTGGCCATCTGGCGCTCCTGCAAACAATGAAACCACATTCAATGTGCTTTGGAGCTTTGACGGTGAACCTGAGACTTGGCAGTTGTTCGAAACAATTACAGACATCAGAATTTCACTAGACGCTAGTTGCGAATAGTCATACCCATTAAAACGCGCGGCCTTGGGAAACCAAGGCCGCGCATTTTAAAATTTCATTCTTACGCACCAGTACGGACTTTTAAATTACCTACTTACTTTAATCACATTTATTAAGTGTCAAGCTCAAATAAATCAGAACTTAACTCAATCACGCTCCGGGGAGAATCCTACTACCAAATTTCAAATTACGATGAGATACGTCCCTTCTTTATGAGCATCGTAAGTGATTCCAACCACTGGATGTTCATTTCCAGCAACGGAGGACTCACCGCAGGCAGAAAAAATGCTGAATTTTCACTCTTCCCCTACTACACGGACGACAAACTAACTGAACTCGCAGAGTTTACAGGAAGTAAATCAATCTTCCGAATCAGTTCGAACCACGAAACAACCCTCTGGGAGCCGTTTTCCGTTCGACAAAACAGCAAAGCAAACTGCACAAGGAATCTGTATAAGAATGTCCTTGGCAACAAGATTTTGTTTGAAGAAATTAACAATGACTACAACCTCACCTTTAGGTACGAGTGGCAGTCAAGCAACACGTACGGATTTGTTCGTGTCAGCACTCTTATCAACAATTCGGACCAGCATCTATCCATTGAACTGTTGGACGGAATTCAAAATATTATGCCCTATGGAGTCGAAGCTGACTTCCAGGGGATCCGCAGCAACCTGATAGATGCCTACAAACGAACTGAACTTGATCCATCATCGGGAGTTGGCGTGTATGCACTGAGTGCGATTATTGTGGACAAAGCAGAACCCAGCGAAGCGCTGAAAGCGAACATCGCATGGTCCTATGGACTCGAAAATGCAACCCGGTTACTGTCCTCCTCTCAGCTTAGTGCCTTCCGATCGGGGGAAGCCATGATCGAAGAAACTGATGTGAAAGCCGAAAAGGGCGCGTACTTCCTGAATACGCAACTTGAACTTGGCTCGGGAGAAGAAAAAGAATGGCACATTGTCGCCAACGTCAATCAGTCGGTCAATGACGTGGCTGCCATCGCTCAAAAAGTCACTACCACCGAGAACATTGCAGCAGAGGTGAAAGCTGATGTAGAAGCAGGTAGTCAAAAGCTGATTCGTTTGGTGGCGGCCTCCGATGGATTTCAGATATCATCTGACGATAAGCGAAACACCCGGCACTACTCCAATACACTGTTCAACATCATGCGGGGCGGAATCTTTGATGACGAATACTCCATTGAAAAATGGGATTTTGACAAATATCTGAAGACTGCAAACACAGAAGTCTATAAAAAGCTCGAGTCCCACCTTGCTGAACTTGGTGACACATTCACTTATCAAGCGCTAAACTCCCTTGCCAGCGCCACAGGAAATAAAGATTTTATCCGGTTGGCTACTGAATACCTCCCATTAAAATTCAGTAGAAGACACGGAGACCCTAGCAGGCCCTGGAACAAGTTTTCGATCAATACGACCAGTGAGGATGGATCCAAGATCCTGGATTACGAAGGAAACTGGAGAGACATTTTCCAAAATTGGGAAGCGCTCGCTCACTCCTACCCGAATTACATTGAAGGGATGATCTTCAAATTTCTGAATGCAAGCACCTTCGATGGGTACAACCCTTACCGAATCACCAAAGATGGCATCGACTGGGAAATCATTGAAGAGGACGATCCGTGGTCGTACATTGGCTACTGGGGAGACCATCAGATCATTTACCTACTGAAGTTCCTCGAGTTTGCTGAAGACTATTTTCCAGGAAAGCTTGGCGACTACTTTACAGAAGATCTCTTTGGCTATGCGAATGTTCCATACGTCATTAAGGAGTATAAAGACCTGTTAATCGACCCAAAAGACACCATCGATTTCGACTTCGAACTGAACCAGCTCATTGAAGAGCGAAGAAGTCAGATCGGTTCTGACGGCGCACTACTTTTCAATGCCAATGAAGGCACTTTACGTGTCAACTTCATTGAAAAACTGCTATCCACTTCACTTTCCAAACTATCCAACTTCATTCCCGAAGGTGGAATATGGCTGAATACCCAACGACCAGAATGGAACGACGCCAACAATGCGTTGGTCGGAAATGGGGTATCAATGGTGACACTCTGCTACCTGAGAAGATTCTTTTCGTTCTTTAATGGACTCATCAGCAATAGTACAGTAGATAAAATTCCGGTCTCGAAGGAGCTGGGAGTCTTCTACGAAGGCGTGAAAGATACCTTACACAACAACAAAGGAGTGCTCGATCAACCGATCTCTAACACAGATCGAAAAACCATTCTGGATGGTTTGGGACAGGCTGGCAGTGACTTCAGAAGTACAATCTACAAAAGTGGATTCTCCGGCGAGAAAGTAACTATCCAACGGGAGAACCTGCTGACCTTTACTACTACAGTACTTAGTTACCTCGACCATTCGATCCGTGCGAACAAGCGAGCGGATGGCATGTACCATGCGTACAACATCATGACGGTAGAAAACCCTCGAGCGGTAGCGATCTCACACCTGGAAGAGATGTTGGAAGGACAAGTTGCGGTACTTAGCTCTGGTTTGCTCTCTGCAGATGAGTCTTTGTCCGTCCTAGATGCCATGAAAGGAAGCGCATTGTTTCGAGAGGATCAGTATAGCTACCTCTTATATCCCAACAAGGAACTCTTGGGCTTCTTCAGAAAGAACATGATCCCGGCGGAACGAGTAGACCAATCAGCGCTGCTTAAACAGCTGATTGCAGACCGTAATACCGCACTGATCGAGAAAGATATTAATGGGAACTATCACTTCAATGGCAACTTCAGGAACGCAAAAGATCTGAGTGCGGCCTTGAATAGCCTGGACGAAAAATACAGCGAATTGGTAACCAAGGATGGTGAATCCGTGCTTTCCGTCTTCGAGGAAGTGTTTAATCATAAGGCCTTTACCGGTAGATCGGGTACCTTCTTTGGGTACGAAGGATTGGGTTCCATCTATTGGCACATGGTCTCCAAGCTCTTACTGGCAGTGGCCGAAACTGCTACCCAGGCAATTAATGACGAGGAAGATCCCGTCACCGTAGGTAAGATCTTAGAGCATTTTTATGAAATCAACGAAGGGATTGGGGTCCATAAATCTCCAAAACTGTACGGAGCATTCCCTACAGATCCCTATTCTCATACCCCATCCACCAAAGGAGCGCAGCAGCCCGGGATGACCGGTCAGGTTAAGGAAGATATTCTTAGTCGATTGTTTGAACTAGGTGTGACCATCAAGGATGGAATGGTCAGCTTCAACCCTACCCTGTTGCGGAAGAGTGAGTTTTTGACTGAGTCGAGGAGTTTCAAATGCATTGATTTGAGTCAAGAAGCACTCACCATCGAAGTAGATAAAGATCAGTTGGCATTTACCTATTGTCAGGTTCCCATCATTTACAAGTTGAGTGATGAGGAGGGTGTCGAGGTGGCCTATGCGAATGGTTCGACAAATTCACTTCCATCGAGAACTCTTGACAAGGAAACCTCGGATCATTTATTCAATAGATCCGGACAAATAGAAAATATTTTGGTAAACATCCCACAAACCATATTAAAATAGCAGATGAAAACGCTTCGAACAGACATCTTATTGATCACCCTAGCAATAATGCTCTTTTCATGTAGTAATAAGCGGAACAATAACGAGAACATGCAATCCCCAAAAGAATTGACAGCAAGCGACATACTTAGCAACCCCGAATACCTCGCCATATCGTATGGCGGATATCGGACCAGGACACGGGACAATCAACCCACCATTGACGAGTTGAAGGATGACCTTAAGATCATGTCCGCTCTGGGCATCAAAGTACTCAGAACCTACAATGTACAGCTACCACACGCTCCGAACATTGTGAAGGCCATCAGCGAACTGAAGGCAGAAGATCCAAGTTTTGAAATGTATATGATGCTCGGCGCATGGATTGACTGCAAAAATGCAT
>CAZQDI010000091.1:0-15963 GCA_964591785.1 uncultured Roseivirgaceae bacterium | reverse complement strand
AGGGTATCAAAGAGCAAATCTTGGCAAGACTGAAGCGAAACGCCTAAGGGAGGAAAGTATGGTCCCTTGCGTTGTGTATGGTGGTGAAAAGCAAATTCACTTCTACGCTCCCATGATCTTGTTTAGAGAGGTAGTTTATACCAATGAAGCACATTTCGTTTCGCTCATTATTGAAGGCGAACCAACACCATTTGAAGCGGTATTGCAAGACGTCCAATTTCACCCGGTAAGTGAAGCAATTATGCATGCAGACTTCCTTCAGCTGTTTAGAGGCACTCCAATCAAAATGGATATCCCTGTAAAACCTGTTGGTAATGCTCCCGGCATTCAGCAAGGTGGTAAGCTGATCAGAAAGGTGAAATATCTTCAGGTCAAATCATTACCTAAAAACATGCCTGAGGTTATTGAAGTTGACGTTTCTTCTCTAGGCATCGGCAAGTCCATTAAAGTGGGTGAATTGGAAACTGGAGAATACGAAATATTGAACAGCCCTTTGGTTACTCTTGCTGGTATTGAAGTACCTAGAGCACTGCGAGGTAAGAGTCTGGATGAAGAAGCTGAAGAAGGTGAGGAAGCTGAAAGCGAGGAAGCATCAGCAGAGTCTTAAAACATTTGAAACATTGAGATTAATCCCGACCTTCGTGTCGGGATTTTTTTTGCACATTAGCATGAAGTACTTGATCACTGGCCTTGGCAACATTGGTCCGGAATACGAACTCACCAGACATAACATCGGCTTTCTTGTCCTGGACAGACTAGCCGATGAAAAAGGAGTACGCTTTACCCAGCAAAAGCTCGCTTATGCTGCCGAAGTGAAACACAAAGGGCGGACGCTCATTTTGATCAAGCCGACTACTTATATGAATTTAAGCGGGAAAGCAGTAAATCATCATTTACAAGCGAACAAGATCCCCAAGGAAAACCTATTGGTAATTACTGATGACATTGCCCTCCCCTACGGCAAAATTCGCCTCAAACCGAAAGGTTCCGCGGGCGGTCACAATGGGTTGAAAAACATTGAGCAACTAAACGGTGGACAAAACTATCCCAGGTTACGATTTGGCGTTGGTGACGATTTTTATAAAGGACGGCAAGTTGACTACGTTCTTAGCCCTTTCGAAAAGAAAGAATTTGATGAGCTTGTTCAGCACATGGATCGAGCGATTGAGGCCGTCTTCTCCTTCTGTACCATGGGAATGGAACGGACCATGAATCAATTCAATTAATTTTATCTGACTTTACGATTCCGTGGTTAATTTAAAGGCTTGAAGAGCCACCTATGGATCAAAAAGCTATTGTCCTAGCCTCCTGCATATATTCCTTATTGACCTTTTGTCTTTCAGCTCAGAAATCCGATTCGCTGATTTCAGTGCTCAATAGTCAGGAAAACGATACGAACAAGGTTTACACCTACCAAGATCTTTATTTCGCATTAAGGTTCCAGGATCGAGAACAAGCGGTCGACTTTCTTGACCGGTCCATTGCGCTTGCAACCACATTGGACTTCCAAACTGGTGTCCTGAATGGGCTACTCGCTAAAGGAGAATATTATGAAACTGGAAGCTTATATGATAGTGCCCTACAAGCCTACCAGACCGCCCAGGACCTTGCCTTTGAAATTGAAAGTAAGGATGGGATTAAGGAAACATTGATCGGCTTTGGAAGTGTTTTTTCGGTGATCCAAGAATTAGCTAAAGCAGATTCGGTTGCACTGATCTGTATTGATCTGGCCGAGAAACAGCCCATAGATTCTGCCCGACTGATCCAATGTTATACCATTTTGTCCAATACCGCCTACTTCAGAAATGAATATGAAAAGTCCATCGAATTTGATCTCAAAAGCCTAGCCTATAACAAAACGGATTATGGCAAAAGAGCCAGGTCTTTTTTAAACATTGGTTCTACGCATCGGCTTTTGGAGAACCATGCGAATGCAAATGACTACTATTTGAAAGCACTTGAAATGGCTTCGTTGGCAAACAATGATCGGACAATCGCCTTGGCTCAACTCGAGCTTGGAATCCTGCAAACGGACCTACAGGAATTTGACAAAGCAAAAGCACACTATGGATCCGCGATGACCCATTTTGAAAAGGTGGATGACCAAGCAATGATTGCGTTTGTCCAATTCAGCCTTGGTAAAATCTTAGCAGATGCCAATGAGGTGGATCAGGCCATTGATAGATTTAGGGCTGCCCTCAGTATTGCACAAGAGATCGACTTGGTTCATAGTGAGGGCGATTACCTGTACCACCTGGGCCTTGCCTACTTAAATAAAAAAGACTACGTGCAGGCCGAACAATACTTATTGCAGGCAAAATCTGTTTTTGATGCTTTGGAAAATCAAAATATGACTTCCTGGATCTTACTCCGGCTCAGCGAACTTTACAGTGCCACCCAGTCGTACCGCCAGGCCTATCAATACCTGAAAGAAGTGAAGGCCCTGGATGATAGTACCTATGCTGCCGGGGAACAAGCAAAAATCTCTGAAATTGAAGAAAAGTATCAAAACGAGCAAAAGCAACAAGAAATCGAGCTTTTGAGTGCTGAAAATCAAATCACCTCGCTGGAATTGCAAAAGCAGGAAACCCAACGAAATTACCTGATCGTGGCAGCCTTTTTACTGGTTTTGCTGATTGCTTTGCTTTACAGCCGTTACCAAATCAAATCTAAAGCCAATGCCAAGTTAAAAGAGTTGGATACCCTAAAGACCAATTTCTTTACCAACATATCACATGAGTTTAGAACCCCGCTGACATTGATATTGAGTCCATTGCAAAAGCTGATGCAACAGAAGGAAAGTCGCGAAACCAAAGAGGCCCTTTCGATAATCCATCGAAATGCAAGCCTGCTGACCGAACTTACCAATCAGCTGCTAGACCTTTCAAAGCTAGAAGCTGGCAAACTCAGCTTGTCCGTTTCAGAAGGAAATTTTAAGACCTTTCTCAATGTTTTGTGCGCTTCTTTTGAGTCGCTGGCGGCTGCACAAAAAGTGGAATTCATCACCGACCTGGCCGAAGCCCCGGACCATGCGTATTTCGATGAAGACAAGATTCAAAAAATCTTAAATAACCTACTCTCCAATGCCTTCAAGTTCACATCAACTGAGGGTAAAGTCAGCCTAAAAGTGCTTCAAAAAGAGGCACTGCTACACATCTCCGTACAAGATACAGGTGATGGAATTTCTGAAATCGATCAAGAACTCGTCTTCAAACGGTTCCATCAAAATGAAAGTAATGATCCGAACGCCACCGGTACCGGGGTAGGTTTGACTTTATCAAAAGAACTAGCTCAACTACATCACGGAGACATTACCATCCGTAGCAAAGAAGGAGAAGGCGCCACTTTCACGCTTCATTTCCCAATTACTAAATCAGCATTTAAACCGCAAGAGATTGTCGAAAGCACCGCTGAACCAGTCCCTACTACTAGCAGATCGACACCAACCCTGCCATCGGAGGATGCCATTGAAGCCGGCACGAATGAAAAGATCGTTTTGATCGTGGAAGACAATCCTGACCTCAGGAGTCACATGAAATCACTACTGAAGGATGACTACCTGGTCAAGGAATCCATTCATGGAAAGGCGGGAATTGAAGATGCCTTGGAAATTGTACCAGACATCATCATCACGGATTTAATGATGCCGGAAGCTGACGGCGTGGAAGTGTGCAATACGCTGAAGTCCAACGAAAAGACCAGCCATATCCCCATTATCTTACTCACAGCAAAGGCAGATCGGGGTACTAAATTAGAAGGGCTAAAGACGGGAGCTGATGATTTCCTTACTAAACCTTTTGACAACGAAGAGCTGGAAATTCGAATTCAAAACCTGCTCAAACAGCGAGAACAACTACAGGCGAAGTATGAGCAGACTCTCAGACTGGAACCTTCTAAAATAGCCGTAAAATCGCCGGAGGAGACCTTCATTAAGAAGGTACTTGAAGTGGTGGAGCAGCACCTGTCCAACTCGGAGTTTACCGTAGAAGCCTTCCAGAAAGAAATGGGTATGAGCCGAATGCAGCTCCATCGGAAACTCAAGGCACTTACCAACTCCTCAGCAAGCGAATTTATACGAGACATTCGGTTGAAACGAGCAGCGGATTTACTAACCACCAATGGAATCAACGTGGGAGAAGTTGCCTATAGTTGTGGATTCAATAGCGTCTCTTATTTCACTCAATGCTTCACCGAAAAGTATGGGGTAAACCCAACAAAATACATTAAAAAGGCCTCCTAGAACGTCTGAGAGGCTTATGTTACATATCTGATAGTTTTTGGGAGATCCCTGAAAAAAGAAATTAGACATCGCCGCTAGCTTCGGATTCAAATCAAAATGAATCTGAAAATGAGACGCATCTTACCCCAACTACTTATTGCCATTTGCCTGGTCGGCTCCACCCAATCCTTTGCGCAATCTGCCGATTACCGTCTAGAAGACAAACCCTTTACCGTAGAATATTACTACAAAATTAAATGGGGGTTCTTCGATGAGTTCATGAGTCTTTACATGAAGAATCACTGGCCCTCGATTGAAGCAGCAGTGGCATCGGGTGATTTTCTGGAAGCAAAAATCCACCGCCCCTACAACCATGTCGGAGAAAGTGACCGATGGGACCTCCGCGTGACTGTAGTCTGTAAAAACGCACTGATTGCACTGGGCTTGGACAATTTCGATATGGATGCAGAGAATAAACGATTGTATCCGGATCAGGAAACCTGGCAGCAGGAGGAGCAACGACGCTTCGAACTTATCGACGAGCACATGGATGTGCAAATCTATCAAGTGGATGCTATTTACTATCAAAAGTAAACCGGACAGTAACCATGAAAACTACCCGCTTGATCGGTGCCGTTACTTCAATCCTGTTGCTTACTTCCATGGGGTTTAAGTCTCCCGACCAAGAAGTAAAAAAGGAACAGACCTCACCAGAAAATGAAAGCAAATACTCAATTCAGTTAAAATCTTCAACTGGCTCGCCGCACAGAGCCGAACTCACACATTTATGAAAACAGCTATGCATCCTACCTTGTCCAATGAACGCTACGAAGTGCTTGACGTGCTTCGTGGCTTCGCCCTCCTGGGCGTCATGATCGCGAACATGGCCTATCACTCCGGCTTTTGGTTCTTATCTCTTGACAAACAACAGACGCTCAGCTTCTCGGAGTTGGGCGAACCAATTATGTTCACCATTCATCTTGTTACAGAAGGTAAATTCTATTCCATTTTTTCGCTGCTATTTGGAATCGGCTTTGGTCTACAAATCCATCGAGCGATGGAGCGAGGACAGCCGTTTGCAGGGAGGTTCGCTCGCAGACTGTTAGTGCTCCTGCTCATCGGTTTCCTACATGCGGTATTACTTTTTGTCGGAGATATTCTGGTCACCTATGCCCTGCTGGGTTTTATACTCATCCTGTTTAGAAAAAGCAGTAACAAGGTGCTGCTGAGGCTCGCATTGGTCTTACCCCTTGTTCCTGTTATTCAGTATGCAATCGCATGGAGTGCAGCTCAAGGTAATGCTGATTCGGGAGGCCTTACAGGCGGAGACCTATTTGAACAAATCGTATTGACATATCAGACCGGGTCATTCATGGAGATCTCAATGACCAATTTCTTTGGATACATCTTCGGCAGAATGCCCGACCTTGTCTTCACAGGTAGATTCTTTAAAGTCTTTGCCATGTTCTTGCTTGGCTTCTACATTGCTAAAAACAGGTGGTTTGCAGACATCCCGAGCCGGAAAGAGGAGCTAAAACAGATCATGATTTGGTCTGCCGCGCTCGGGATCCCCTGCAACATCGTTATGGCCTATGTGATGTCCACCGATGCCTACTACTCCATGGCCCCCAGTGGGATCATTGAACCAATCGTTTACGCCTTTGGAGTTCCAGCACTAGGAATTAGCTACGCCTGTGCCATCGCGCTCGCATACACAAAGAAAAGCCTTAAGCGGAATTTGGTGATGCTAGCGCCTTTGGGAAGGATGGCACTGACCAACTACTTGTCGCAAAGTCTGGTCTGTTGCCTGATCTTTAAAAGCTATGGACTTGGGCTGTTTGGACATGTTGGTCCACTGCTCTTCACCCTTATTGGGGTTGGAATATTAATTCTACAGCTCATTTTCAGTCATTGGTGGCTCTCCAGGTATCAATTCGGCCCCGCTGAGTGGATTTGGAGAAAGTTGACCTACAATCAAATACAACCTGCTCAATCCAAAAAGACACCCGCGCTGGATGTATCCTAGGACGGGTAAAATCTCTTTAAAGATGAATAGTTCAACTTCAGTCTACTTTGCTTTCCTCCTGCTGGGTGTAGCTGCTTGTACTTCGACGAAGGTCAAAAAAGAACCAGCGGAATCATCAGCAAGCAAAACAATCGACTTGGTGGCTCAGAAATGGCCAGGCCAGAATCCGGAACCTTACAGCATGCCGATTCATAGTGGCTTGGACCAACTGGAATTTGGAAACCCCGTGCATGCAGGTTTGGACCCAGAAGATTTGATACTTGGGTTTACTCATAATGAGGACAAAATTGCAATTCCCCTCACCTACCTGGAAGGTTTCGAGGTAGCCAACTTTTCCCTGGGCGATCAAAAGTATCTGATCACATGGTGCGGACTGGTTGGTTCGGCTCAACTATTTTCAGGATCCGTGCATGGCGATACTTCTGGTTTTGATTTTGGTAGAGCCTTGATTGGAAACAACCTTCTGATGGTAGACCGTAAAACAAGGACGGTCTGGAACCAACTTTCAAAAAGAGCTATACACGGAGAATTGCAAGGTTCAATGCTCGAGTTGCTTCCTGCGACTCAAACTACCTGGGGCTACTGGAAAAGTAGATTTCCCGACACTAAAATGCTAGTCAATCAGGATACGGCAGGAGCAGCTTTCCCCTCACTACTCTTTGAGAAACCCTATTACACCGACTGGGAACCAGATAGCGGACAGTTCTACATGGAAGACGTACATCAAACTGACAACTTAGGGCTCGGGCTGGAAGTAGACAATACCAGAATTTACTTTCCTTTTCACTCCCTACACCATGTCGACTCACCAGTCAAACATAAGATCGCCGACCAAACCCTAAGCATTCACTTCGACCAAGCCGGGCTGACTGCATGGGCAACAGATGAACAAGGTCGAGTCATTCCTGGAACACTGACTTATCAGTGGGCCTGGACCACCTTTTATCCAGAAACTTTGATTTACCAAAACTAAAAGTCAGACATGAATTATTTACAAACCAACCTATTGATCAAACCCGTCATTATCATATTACTCGGCATGGTTTCTTCCTGCCAGACTAAACATTCTGCTTATGACAGTCCCATCCGAATTCCGGGTGAGTTTGAACCTCAAGAGGCCATCTGGCTGGGTTATAGAACCTCCGAAAACTACGATGTCGACGATACGGTAACGCTGGAAATGATCCGCGCCATCCATCCGCATGTGGAGGTAAAACTCATCATCGAGCACGACTCCTTGGTAAACGATGTATTCAGCGAACTTTCCCTGCAAGGAATTGATACAACTAAGATTGAGTTGGTATTTCAATCCGATACCGACGTATGGTACCGGGATCCCGGACCTGTGTTTGCAGTGGAAAACAACAAAGACTTAAAGATCATCGACTTTAAATACACAGGATACGCCAACATTCCCCCTGACTCTGTGAAAGAATGGGCGCTTAAACATGAGCGTATCGACCGAGATATCGCCCAGCGACTTGGCATCGATACAATCAACTCCATTGTAGCACTGGAAGGTGGTGCTTTTGAAACGAACGGGCAGGGCGTTTTGATCCAGGTAGAAGACATCACCCTCAAACGAAATCCTCACTTGACGAAAGTCCAAATCGAAGCAGATTTCAAGAAGTGCTGTGGAATCGAAAAAGTGATTTGGCTGCCATCGGGAGTGGCCGATGATCCCCATAATTTTGACCGCATCCATGATAACATTTTTGGCATTGGAACTGGTGGACATACCGACGAGTTTGTTCGATTTGCAAATGCATCGACTATCCTGCTTTCCTGGGTAGATGAACTGGAAAAAGACACCCATCCCATCAAACGACTCAATCATCAACGATTAAGCAAGAATTTTGAGATTTTATCTCAATCAACAGATGCCAACGGGAAACCATTTGAAATCATCAAAGTGCCTCACCCGGACCCAAAGCTTGATACAGCGATTGTAGAAGAAGATTGGTTCAACTACCCCACATGGGAGAAGCGATTCAATCAATTTGGGATCCAACCGAATGACACGGTACTCTGGTCCTATGCCAAGAGCTATATGAATTACTTGATCACCAATGAGGTTGCCATCATTCCTCAGTATGGGGACGCAGAGGGTCCGATCAATGCGAAGGACCTTTCAGTCAGGCAGCTGTTTGAAAAGCTTTATCCGAAACGAAAAATTGTAGGTCTTAATCCGCTCCTCTTCAATGATGGCGGTGGTGGCATGCACTGCCGCTTTCAAACTCAACCAAAAATCAATACAAACATCAACTAATCAAGAATGAAATATATTACGATCACTTTTTCATTAGCGCTTCTTTTTAGCAGCACCGGGCTCGTAGTCAAGGCACAATTCAGCTACCCTCCCGAGTGGGAGCCACATGAAGCCATCTGGATGTCCATCAACGATCAGTGGGGAGATCAAGAGACTGCTGCCTGGCAAGTCGGCACAAGATTACAGCTGGCGATGGTTCTGCAAGAATACGTACCCATCAAGATTCTTACCAACAAAGACTCGCTAGCTAACGTATTGATGAAGAACCTGCTGGAGATGGGAGCAGATACTTCACAGATCACGACCATCGTACATCCGTTGCCCAACTACTTCATCCGGGATACCGGCCCCATTTTCTTAAGCAATGGGTCCGAACTTAGAGTAGCCAACTGGGACTGGAAATGCCTGAACCATTGGTGTGATGAAGTCCAAAATCTTCGGGGGACCATCGATGACAGTTTGTCTGCAAGGTTTAGCTACGAAATGAAAAACAGCCCCATCAACTATGAAGGCGGTGCCATTGTCGTAAACAACCGGTCTGCCTTATCGATTAAAGACTACGCACTCGAACAAAATGAGGGCAAACGAACACTTGAGGAAGTAGAACAGGAGATTCTAAAATTGTACGGAAAAGAGCAATTGATCTGGCTGGAAGGCATTCCCTTAATGGATCGAAATGGATACAAGGTGGATAAGTTCTTTGGGCAGGGCGCGGATGGTCATGCCGATGCATTTGTACGTTTCGCCAACGATAGTACCATCCTTGTAACGACCATATCAGAAGAAGACAAAGACAAAAATGCCATTGCCACGCACGATTACGAAATCTTCCAAGGGTATCTGAAGCAACTTGAGCAGAAAAGGCAGACCAATGGGAAACCTTTTAGTATTGTGAAGATCCCCTCTCCTGACCTGACCTTTCACCAGTATCCGATGAGTGCATCCGAGAATTGGGAGATGTTGGAACAGTACCAGGCAACCAAGTATTTTTCCAAAGAAGACACTGTGCGTATGGTTCCAACGATGGGCTATGCCAACTACCTGCTCACTAATGGCGCCGTATTCGTCGCTCAATACTGGGAGGAAGGAATGCCGGAGCAGGAAAAACGAAAAGACGAAGCAATGATAGACATTCTCGAAACGTACTTTCCGGACCGGAAAGTCGTGGGCTTCAATGCAAAAGATATCAATTGGTTTGGCGGTGGCATCCACTGTGCCACACAGCAGGAGCCAAAGATCCGCTCATCTAAATCGGAGTAAGACTTCTGCTTTGCTTAATTTTAGTTCATGAGCAGCGTTCAGGCCCTTGCCCCTAACGAGCGAATCGACTTATTGGACATCATCCGTGGGTTTGCCCTCCTGGGTGTGCTCTCCATCAACATCTATGATTTTAGTGGTTTTGATTATGCATTGGATCAGACCAAACAAGGCTTAGCTACCTATTCGATCGATCTTTGGGTAGAGCGTATTGTAAAGGGAATTTTTCAGGGAAAATTCTATGCCATCTTTTCGATACTTTTTGGAATTGGTTTCTCCATTCAAATCGAGCGTCTTCGGCAAAAGACTACCCGCTGGAAAAAGATCTTTTTTCGGCGCCTTCTCATCCTGCTCCTTTTTGGGGTTGTTCACATTCAGTTTCTATGGGTCGGAGACATTTTAGTGCTTTATGCCTCTCTTGGATTTCTGCTAACCATCTTCGTCCACGTCAGTGATCGTAAATTGTTAATCAGCGCTGTATGCCTGTTACTTCTTCCGATGATCATCGATTCCATTCTGATTCCAAAAGAACTGAAACCATGGGACTGGATGGAAGGCATAGCTCTTGCGATGGATGAGAAAAATGGGATTCCAAATGATGACATCGGGTGGAGGACCTACCCTTTCGAACCTTCCCACGGTTTTAGAGAATTCTGGCACTGGATGCAACCCGCACCTTTCTACCGCCTTCATGGGCTCCTGATTGAAAACCGCATTCCAAGAGTACTGGGGCTATTTCTGCTAGGCTATTTTTTTGGAAGGAAAAAGTACTTCAATAATCCAGAAGCAAACTTAGACCTGTTCAAGAAAGCAATATTCTATGGACTCCTCCTCGGCATTCCTGCCAATGTGATTTACTTCACCACCACGGATGCACTGATAAAATCAGTCTTTTATGGAATTGGAATACCTACCCTCGCCGTTGCCTATATGGCCATCATCTCGCTGCTTCAAATAAAAGGCAGAAATTTCGTAGCTATCGCGACGGTGGGACGCATGGCGCTCACCAACTATTTGTCACAAACCATTCTTTGCCTTTTGATCTTTTACAGCATTGGATTTGGCTTGGGAGGCAACATCGGAGCAACCGCCATCTTCCTGATTGGTCTCTTCCTCTATTCCCTCCAAGTTCTATTCAGCCACCTATGGCTGAAAAGTCATTCCTACGGACCTATGGAAGCCATCTGGCGTAAGCTCACGTACCTGTAGATCAACCGATTTTTCCTTCAAAAAAGGTCCTGAAGCCATAAAAAACCACATGTTACATATCTGGTAGTATTTGGGAGATCTGTGAAAGCAGACGTGAACATCCCCTTCTAACTTCATGCAACTTTTAATACCTAAATGCAGGCAGCAACAACTAAAGCTACTGCCAGAAAATGAACTCATTCAAGAACAAAAGAATCAACCATGAAAAACAGTCTGATCGTCCTTATCATATTCACCTCGTCCACTGCCTTGGGGCAGTGTGATCAATACTTCAAGAAGTATGAAAGCATGATTTCTAAAACCAGTTATTACCTGGGAAAGGACATGCGCCTAGCAGATGCGGGTACCATTGCCGGATCTCTTGACCTTTATACCGATGATGACAAGGTTTACCTGCAGACGCTACTACCGGTAGCGGATGAAACCTGTTGGGACATGGAAAATTCTTCCATCACCTTCCTGCTGGCTTCCGGAGCCCAAGTCATGCTTAAGCTCACCGATGTGAACGACGAATGTGACGACATTTCTCCCAGCGGAACTTTTCTTATCAGCCCGGAAAATATGACGAAACTGGAGAATAGTGAGGCACGCTCATTCATCATCAAATATCAAGCTTATTCGGAAGAGATTAATATCCCCGCGGAAGTAAAAGATGATATGATGGATCCCGACATTAAAGCCTATCCACAAAAGCAGTTGAAGGAATCGATGACCTGCCTAAAAGAGCTAGGTTTCTAAGCAGCACTGATTTTAAAACCAAAAAGTAAAATCTATCTTCATGAGTCATATCCTACAACAATACCGCAACACCCATAAGTGGATGATTATCCCCTGGATCATCATCATCATTGGTTTCACTCCTCAGTACTTCCTAACCTGGCTCTCCGAGCCCTGGGGGTATCACTTGCATGCCCTATCCGCCATGATCTGGTACGCCTTTATGGTCTTTCAACCCTACTTGGCTACACACGGAAAGCTAAAGCAACATCGGCTGCTCGGAATGATCGGGCTCTTCATCGCAGGAGCAGTGGTGTTCTCGGCATTATCCATCGTACCCACTAATGTGTATTTCGGAGCGATTGGCGGATTTGAACCCGTATTTCCCGCAAGCTTCTTCTATGGTCTGGTGTTCACAGAAAGCCTGCAAGTCCTAGGGTTTGGCTTGGCCGTCATCATGGCCATCGTCAAGGCGCGAAATGTAGAAGAGCACGCCATATGGATGCTTTCCACCTTGTTCTTCGGCCTGATGCCAGGCTGGGGAAGGTTGGTCATGTTTCCCATTCTGATGTTTGGCGAAGGTGCTCCGTGGTTAGACATGCAAACATGTTTATACGTTGGCGTTTCAATCTTCGTAGCAACAGTACTATTCGTTGGCTATCGGCTTAAGAAACTTCGGCATCCTGCCATTGTACTTTCCATCCTTTGCGTAATTCTTTTGCTCTTCACGACCACCATCGGAGCACAAGAATGGTATCAGGAACTGGTCACCCGAATCATGAAACCTACGGTCCCATGGAATCTCTAATCAACATAAGATCATCACAACTAAAAACGATCATGAAACATACCTTACAGATCCTAACCATTGTTGCAGCATGTTTCGCCTGCACCCCAGAACAAGCACCCGAACAAGCGCCTTCATTCAACTACGCAAAAAACCTGAAATTCAATCACTTATATGTAGTGATTGATGAAGTTACTTACACATCGCTATTTGACAGCATTCCTTTCTTCAGGGAACTGGCTTATGTTCGGGAAGCCAATGTAGATGCTGGGGAGGAGTCCTGGACAGGAAAATACATCTCTGGTAACCAGGATTACCTGGAAATATTCAAACCTGGCGGTGCAGAAAATACCAAAGCTGGCGATTTGGGCATTGCATTCATGCCGAACCTACTAGGAACGACCGACAGCCTTTACAACTATTGGAAAAAGACAAGAACCGACAGCATTCGTAAGGGAACCCGAAACAGGGTCATTGGACCGGATCAGTCCATTCCCTGGTTCAATGCGGTAACTATTCATGATCGGGATTCACTACGGTTCACCTCTTGGGTGATGGAATACACCGACACTTTCATGAAAATGGCAGGTTTCACAGAAGAAGACCTTACCCGCGAAATCAGCCATGCCGAATATTCCCAGCGAGGTTTTGCAACGCGGCAGAACATCTCTTATGACTCGGCCCGATACATGAAATTATACGAACGCGTGACAAGCCTTTCACTGTCACTTTCCTCCAATGAACTCGATTATTTCCGCCCCTACCTGACCGCTTCTGGTTTTGAAGAAATGGGACAATCATTTACCAGGGCAGATTTTCAAATCAACTATGAAAAGGCCGAGGGACCACACCAGCGACTCAGGCAAATTGAACTTGAACTCCTGGCAGACCAGGAACCACAAGTGTACTCACATGGAAATCTGACATTGCAGGTAGCAGGTAAAAAAGCAACCATCCGCTTTGGTCCGAATGATGATTAATGTACTGTATCAAAAAAAGAAATCGATGAAAAAAATACATGTCACGATCATCTGCCTTGCACTGGTATGGCAGGGCACTGCACAAACACAAAAGCACGTCGACCTTTTGATCCGCAATGTAAACTTGATTGATGGTACTGGAAGTGATCTCCAAAAAGGTGTAGACATCGGAATAATAGATGGCGAAATCATCTTCATCAACACTGTCAAATTGAATAGTGAAGCTGCACAAACGATCGATGGATCTGGGAAGTACCTGATCCCTGGCTTTTTTGATAATCACGTTCACATTGGCAATGAGCAGCGATGGCCTTTGATCATGTCACAGTTCGTCCATTTTGGGATCACATCTGTTTTGATCCCTGGAACGAACAATCAAAAGCTCCTTCGCTTTAAAAAAGAATCCGCAGCTAATGAGCTGACAATGCCGCATTTGTATCACACCAGTTTGATGACGTCGATGGAAGGAAAGCATCCTGCCAAAACGTATGGCAAACATTACATAGATGGAGAAAATGTACATTATGTAACGGATGAAACCAGCATAGGTCCCATCATCGAACAGGCGGTGAATGATCAAGCCATCGCCTTAAAACTGATGATCGAAGATGGCCCGATGCCACCGTTCGTGCCCAGAATTCCAGAACGGTATGTAACCATGCTTTCTCAAAAGGCTCATGAAGTCGGACTCGACTTCTTTGCACACGTCAGCGATATGGATGAAGTACGAATTGCCATCAATAACAACGCAGATGCATTGATGCATTTTGTCGGAGTGCAGATCAACTGGGAAAACGATTTGGAACTGATGAAAAAAATTGCAGAACAAGATGTTTCATGGGTTTCCACTGCCATGATAGGCAAGTCCTTTTTCTACCCGCTCAACAAAGATTGGCTTCAAAATGAACAGTATTCTTTATTCTCCAGTGACCAGACCTCCTACTTCAATGATGAGACGGGAAACTTAGCTGCACAATCGAGAGGGGTACTAAAATCCATGTTCGGATCGGATCAAATTCCCGCAGAAGCACTGATAAAGCCGATGATGAATGATCTAAAGCGACTCTATGACATGGGAGTCAACATTGTTGTCGGAACGGACCTGGGAGGTCGTCCTTTCATTATGCCCGGGTACAGTTTTCATGAGGAATTGGAGCTGTTTCAGCTGGGTGGATTCCGTGGAGAAGAGATCATTCGTTGTGCAACACTCAACGCCGCAAAGATGCTCAAGGTAGATCAACACTATGGATCCATTGAACAAGGAAAGCGCGCAGACTTTATTCTACTGAATGCCAATCCACTGGACGACATCACCAACACCCTGGAAATCCATCAGGTGTATAAAGAAGGAATACTTCAAAGTCGACTCTCAAATTAAATTTCCGCGGTTATCAACATGAGTTGTAACCATTCCTCAACTTTTAAGTAGTCTGATAAAGCAACCTTCCGAAATTCGGAAGGTCTTTATGACTCAAACACTCCATCATGCAGTACTACCTAAAGGTCACAATCAGGAATTTCCTACGACACAAATCCTCCTCACTCATTAATTTAATCGGACTGACTACAGGGCTGACCTGTGCCTTCTTCATTTATTTATGGGTTCAGGACGAATTCCAAATCAATAAATTCCACGAAAAGGACGATCGGCTCTTTCGGGTCATGGAGTTTCAAACCTATACGAACGAAACCTTTGCCACCAATTCCACCCCAGGGATCCTGGGAGAAAACCTAAAAGTGGACTTCCCGGATGTTCAGTATGCCGCCACTACGACCTGGATCAACCCCGCCCTACTGGCGCACGAGCAAACCTACTTTAAGGAAAGTGGCTACCATGTAGGAGAGGATTTTTTCAATATCTTCACCTACCCGCTCCTTGCAGGTGATCCCAATACCGCACTCAAGGATAAAACCTCCATATGTATTTCAAAGTCACTGGCGAAGAAGTTCTTTGGAAGCGTCGAAGCAGCCATGGGCAAAAGCATCCGGTACGATGACGACCGGAACTTTGCCGTAAGCGCCGTCTTCGACGACATCAATCCCAAATCGACGTATATCTTCAATTTTGTGCTGCCATTGGAAGATTACCTCGACCGCAACGATTGGGCCAAGCAATGGGGCAATAATGGCCCACACACCTTTGTCATTTTACACGAAGGGGCAGATCCCAATGAAGTCACTAACAAAATATCGGGCTATATTAAAACCAAAGAAGAGGACAGCCATGTAGACCTCTTCCTCAAAAAATACTCAGAGCAATACCTCTATGGCAAATATACCAATGGCGTACCCGATGGAGGTCGCATCGACTATGTTCGATTATTCTCCATCATTGCGGTCTTCATTTTAATCATTGCCTGTATCAATTTCATGAATCTTTCAACTGCCCGGGCTTCTAAACGAGCGCATGAAGTAGGTGTCAGAAAAGCCATTGGTGCGGACAGAGGTCGCCTCATCCGCCAATACATCGGCGAAGCGGTGCTCATCTCTTTGGTGTCT